>JBIPNA010000021.1:0-18724 GCA_044375665.1 Catalimonadaceae bacterium | reverse complement strand
TGATCAGGGAAATCCCAAATAAAAAGGCAGATTGGAACAATATGGGGGCATTCAGTACCGATTTTATCGGAGGAAACTGGGGATACCCTGAGGCAGATTATCAGGAACGAGCCCGGATTTGGAAAGCCCATGAAGATTACCAAAAGGGATTGCTTTATTTCGTATCAACCGATCCGAGAGTGCCAAAGGAAATCCAGACTGAAATCCGCAAATGGGGTTTACCAAAAGATGAATTCCAGGAAAACAACGGTTGGCCTTATCAATTGTATGTGCGTGAAGCGCGGCGCATGGTTGGGGAATATGTGATGACCGAGCACAATTGCCGGGGAAAAATTGCCGTTTCTGATGCGGTTGGAATGGCTGCCTATACCATGGACAGCCACAATTGCGACCGGCATTTTATGAATGGAATGGTGAAAAATGAGGGAAATGTCGAAGTAGGAGGTTTTCCCCCTTATCCGGTGTCTTTTCGATCTATTGTCCCTAAACGTGAGGAGTGCAGCAATCTGACCGTGCCGGTTTGTATGTCGGCAAGCCATATCGCCTACGGAAGCATCAGGATGGAACCTGTTTTTATGGTTTTGGCCCAAAGTGCCGCTCTGGCTGCTTCCATGGCCATCGACAGGCAGATTCCGGTTCAAGTGGTGGATGTCCCATCGCTTCAGAAGAGACTGCAAAGCGATCCCTTAATGGATGGACAAACACCTGAACTTCTGGTCGATGACCAATTTCAGGCCAATCAGGTGGAGTACAAAGGAACATGGACCAAAGGGGATTCAAGAATCAGCATGTATGGGAATAGTATTCGAATAGGGGAAAATGATGCTGCCAATTCTGTCCGATTTAACGCTACCCTTCCCAGATCAGGCGATTATCAGGCCTATTATTATTTTCCAAGGTTCTGGGATGCTCAGTCCAATGTCGATTCTGTCCGGTTTACTGTTTTTGATGGTAAGAAAACCTTCCAGAGGTCGGAGTTTACCAATCTGGACAGCTATCACTCAGAAGACAATAAGGGATTGTGGATTCCAATTGGAACCTATCGAATTAAAGAAGGTGCTGAAACCTGGATAGAAATGCGTGGATTGGGGACGAAACCCGGAAAGTTGCCCGCCGATGCCATTTTGTGGGTTCCTGTAGCAAAGAAATAGCAAGGTCTTTCAGCACCTGGAATCGGTAAGAGTGGCATTTTTAATGGGGCCTTCCCTCTGATTTTGTAGGTTTTCAGTTGCTTTTCCGTCCTTAGCCAATGCTTAAGGAATAAAAACTGATTTTTTCGAACCTGGTTGTTTAGATTTGATTTTCGAACCTCCTAGCCCATGAGTATATCTTCCCGTTCCCTTGATGCCCGGAAGCGCATAGCATTGGTTGCACACGACAACAAAAAAAAGGAACTGATTGAATGGGCAATTTTCAATAAAATCGCACTTTCCCGACACCAGCTTTTTGCCACAGGAACTACAGGTTCTTTGCTGGAATCTGCGCTTGATGTCCATGTTGTAAAACTTTTAAGCGGCCCTTTGGGCGGAGATCAGCAGATTGGTAGCATGATTGCAGAAGGAAAGCTGGATGTCCTGATTTTTTTCTGGGATCCCATGGAAGCTCAACCGCATGATACCGATATCAAAGCCCTTTTAAGATTGGGTGTTACCTGGAACATTCCAATTGCCTGCGACCGGGCTACTGCCGATTTCCTGATGACAAGCAGAATCATGTCAGAACCTTACGAAATCCAATTGCCCGATTACTCTGCCTATCTTTCCAGGATCAAAAACAACTCCTGATTTGGTACGACTTACTGGCAAACCGGAATTTCCGGCTCTGACAGGTTTGAGGTTTGTGGCAGCCACACTCATATTTTGGTTTCACGCAAACCCTGATTTGAAAAATACGCCGGTCTGGCTCAATACCTTGCTGAATGAAGGTTACATAGGGGTCAATCTATTTTTTGTACTCAGCGGTTTCCTCATTGCCCATTCTTTAAAAGGCCGTGATAAGGACTTTTCCTTGTCAGACTATTTGCTTCGGCGATTTGCCCGTGTTTATCCCCTGTTTGCATTTTTTACCCTATTGGTTTTTGCCGTTGGCTGGATCAGATACCCCGGAAATGCATGGTATTCAACGTGGTCTCTTGTGTTAAACCTAAGCCTCCTGAAATCTTTTTCAGCGCATCATTTCCTTAGTGGTGTGCCTCAGTCATGGTCTCTGGGGGCCGAATTGGTATTTTATTTGCTTGCGCCATGGCTTGTTTTGGCCGCAGTTAAAAGGCCTTGGGCTTTTCTGGCCTTCCCTATAATATTTTATGCAATTGGATTTGGGTTGACTTTTTTGAATCAATCATATTTCCATAGCTCTTTCTTTCGTGACCTTGACTTTACTTTTAACTACACCTTTTTCGGCAGGTCGGCAGAGTTTCTGGCTGGCGTATTTTTTGCGACCTTCCGTTCCTCTACCAATGAAAGTGAATCGATCCCCTGGCGAACCTTTACAGGAATTATTTTTACTCTGGCATTGTGGGGAATTTTAGGGCAGGTAAAAGGGACTTTTGAATTCGGTATGCAAAGTCCGGCCGGTAGATGGCTACACCATCTTGGTTTGCCATTTTTAGGTTTTGGGCCCTTGATTTGGGGCCTGAGCATTGAAAGGACCTGGTTGTCAGGGATTTTAGCCAACCCTGTATTTAAAATTCTGGGATTCGCATCTTATGCATTATATCTACTGCACCTGGGTCCATTTGCCAATGTTCTGAAATGGCTGGAGCTTCCTTCATGGGTTAATTTTTTAATGTCAATTGCTGCCTCTGTCCTGGTTTGGCGATTTCTTGAAGAACCCATGCGGAAGTTTCTGGTTCAAAACCTTTCTTCGGCCAAAAGCAGAAAAGGTTAAAAAATCATGTGTACCGAATTGGTCGTTTTTTTTCAGCCCATCCCATAAATTTCTTCTTTTTTGCAGCCTTTGCATCAATATTTTTCCTAGCGCCGAATCGGCATGATTGAAACCTTTATCGCCCAAAGCCGGGCCTCTCATTCTTCCCAGCGGATGGGAAGCCTTATTTCATGGAAGCAAACCGGAAATTTGTTTATTTTCAAAGATCTCAATGCCGAAATGGCAGTTTCATTTCTGAGTCCAGAAATTGTCAGAATCAGGTATGCGCCCCATTCTTCATTTCTTCCGGATTTCAGTTATGCGCTCCAGCCTTACCAATTTCCTCCGGTAAATGTTACCATCAAGGAGCTAAAGGATGTTTATAGGCTGTCCACTGGCATCGTTACGTTGGAGGTCCGTAAAGAAGGTGCCGGATTATCTTTTTTTGATGCGGAAGGAAAACTGACCTGCGCTGATGCAGAAGGAGCCTCCTGGGACGAAAACCATGAATTCGGTGGTTACAATGTCTTTTGCTCGAAGAAAATCCAGGAGGGGGAGAACTTTTATGGATTAGGCGACAAAGCCTCTGATCTTAATCTTCGTGGACGAAGTTTTCAGTTTTGGAGTACAGATGCCTACGCCTATGAACGAAATTCAGATCCTTTGTATAGAAACATTCCATTCTATATCGGCCTTTGCAAAGGCAATGCCTACGGAATTTTCTTCGATAATTCGTACCGATCCACCTTCGATTTCGGGGATGCCAATCCTGAAGTGCTTCGTTTTCATGCAGACGGAGGTGAAATGAACTATTACTATATCCATGGTCCGCACATGATGGATGTAATTAAGCGGTATTCAAACCTGACCGGCACCCATGCCATGCCGCCGATGTGGGCCCTTGGTTACCACCAATGCCGGTGGAGCTATTACCCGGAGAGTAAGGTCCGGGACCTGGCAAAAACGTTTCGCGAAAAGAAAATTCCATGCGATGCCCTTTATCTGGACATTGATTATATGGATGGATACCGATGCTTCACCTGGAACAAATCGCATTTTCCGGATCCGGCAAAAATGACCGCCGACCTTGAGGCCGATGGTTTTAAAACCGTTGTCATCATTGATCCGGGAATAAAAATTGATTCTGAATATCCGGTTTTTAAGGAAGGAAAAGCCAAAAACTATTTTTGCAGACGGGGTGACGATTATTTTATGGAAGGCCCGGTCTGGCCAGGCCGGTGCCAGTTCCCCGATTTTACCAACCCCGAAGTAAGGGAATGGTGGGGCGGGCTGCACCAAACGCTTCTCGATGCCGGTGTTGCCGGAGTCTGGTGTGATATGAATGAACCATCGGTTTTCGGAACCGGCACCTTTCCACTCGATGTCCGGCACAATTATGATGGATTCCGGGGCTCCCACAGAAAGGCACACAACGTCTATGGGATGCAGATGGTCAGGTCTACCTACGAGGGCCTTCGGAAATTGCAGAAAAACAAACGCCCATTTACCATTACCCGAAGTACCTATTCCGGAGGACAGCGTTACGCTGCCGCATGGACCGGTGATAATATCGCATCCTGGGATCATTTGCACCTGGCTTCTGTTATTTGCCAGCGCATGAGTATGAGCGGGTTCTCTTTCGTCGGCTCTGATATCGGAGGATTTACCCAGGAACCAGACGGTGAATTGTTTACCAGATGGATTCAATTGGGTGTTTTCTCCCCCTTAATGCGGGCTCATTCTGCCGGGGATACTGCCGAACGGGAACCCTGGTCTTTTGGTGAACCTTACGAAACCATTTGCAGGACCTACATCGAATTGAGGTATAAACTACTCCCTTACATATACTCTGCCTTTTGGGAAAACCACAAGTATGGTTTCCCTATCCTCCGGCCAATCGTCATGGTGGAGCAGGAACAATTCAACAACTGGTTTCGCCAGGATGAATTCACCTTTGGAGACAAAATTCTCATCTGCCCCATTTTCGAAGCAGGCGCTACAGGAAGATGGCTCTACCTGCCTCAGGGTGATTGGTATTATTACTGGAACAACAAGGTTTATCAGGGCGGAAAAGAAGATTTCTGGCTCGATGTGAGCCTCGAGACCATGCCTTTGTTTGTCAGGGCAGGGTCTGTTATCCCTGAGTATCCGGTTATGCAGCATACAGGCGAGCGGGATTCTGATCACCTCAATCTGAGTATATACTTCTCCAAATACCTGGTTAACAGCTATATGTACGAGGATCACGGAGACACTTTTGCCTACGAACAGGATATTTACACCGAGAAAAAATTTGTGGTACAGGGAACCGAATCCTCAATGACCATTGATCAAAGCTGGCAGGGATTGTTCACCCCAAGTTACGATACATACCATATCCGGATTATCGGTTTGCCGTTTGCTCCAAGATCTGTGGTGCGGGATGGTAGAAAATTGCGGGAGTTTACCTGGAATGAGGAATCTGGCCTGCTTGAAATGGTGGTATTCAAAAGCTTTAAAACCCTCGAAATCCTGGCTTAATCAATTGCCCTGGCTTTGGCCATTTTTTTCCGGAGTCTCTGGTAATACCAGAAAAGCTTGTTGAGATTATAAAAAACCCACAGGCCAATGGAAAACGGTTTGATGTTTCGGTACATCAATGGCTTGGATTCTCCCTGAAAATGCAGGGTATGTATCCGGATTGCTCCCGTCTGAGGATTTACGACGTGTGGATAGCCTTCAGCCCAAAGAATTGATTTAAAGCCATTTGCAATAACCAGTCCTTTCGTATAATTCATCGAAATATCGTACAAGGTCTGATTGATTTTCTGGCCAATATCCAGCACTTCATCGGGATACTCTTCTTTGAACTCTACGAAAAACGTCATATCTGAAATCCCTCCTGCTTCATGGTTTTCCCTGAAGCGTTGGTATTTCTGCTTCAATACTTCAATGGCCGACCCGTCTGCATAAGCATTATCAATAAAATCGCAGAAACGGGAGAGAACCTCCCTGTTGCTGATAAAATTGGTATGGCCGGAAATACCTGCAATCGTCATTCCAAAGGCATCAAACCTTTTAGATTCTGATACAATGTCTGTGTACAATAGCACATCCGAATCGAGGTAAAGACATCTTTCCATGTTTTCGGATACCATAAATTCAAGCAGTATAAACCAGCGCTGAAGGCAGATCAGTTCAAAATCATGGGCATTGGTACTGAAATTTTGAAAACGTTTCCCAAACTCCCCAGCCCTTTTAAAATAACCTGAAAAATCTACATGGCGGACAAGTTGGTTTAAATGCCTGTTTTGTTCATCACCAATCAATATAACCTCTGAATGCGGGTTGCTTCGGCGGGCCTGCCATAAACTCAAAGGCAGATAATCATGGTTGTTGTTGTGGATGAAAATAATTGGCAACATCTTCAATTACAACTTTTTAAAACAACGAATGGCTTTTTCTACATGGTTTTCCCAGGAGGCATATTTCAGATAATCTTCCCATTGGTGTCGGACTTCTACTTCCTCATCGGCAAGTTTCTTTAATCCGGCAACCAGAGAGCTCAGCGATCCTGGTTTCACCAATTCACCTACGTGAAACTTTTTCAAAACACTGGCCAGACTGCTGGGCCCATCTGAAACAATCAGTTCCTTACGGAATGGAGCTACCACATTGAGGATCCCACTTTGCGAAGTAAACGAAACGGCATAGTTCAAAACAATTACGTCGGCTATTTCGATGACCGCAGCCAATTCAGCTTCTGTCAAATACTTTTCAACCCAGACAACCCGTTCTGAAACGCCCAATTGCAAAGCAAGTTCTTTCCAGGGTCTCGTATCTATCCTTACATTGGAAGCAGAACCGGCAACCAAAAGCATATGCCCCGGCAATTCTGCAAGAGCCCTGATGGCGAGGTCATAATTTTTTTCTGGCCTGATGTTGCCTGGAATAGTTAGTACAGTATTGGCTATGCTGGTTTTTTCAGACAAGAGGGAAAACATCTGTGCATCGGGCTCTGGCATAGGGTAAAAGCCATGAGGAAGATCGAGAAAATGGCATTTTGAGTGACCTTGATAATAGGATTTATCGGGAAGGTAATCATGATAGATGGCTGCATCCATCAAGCCCATCAGAATCCGCATCGACCAGGCGCTGAAAGCGGGTCCTGGAGGATAAGCATCTCTGTCCGGATCGTGAAGCACCACCACAAACCGATGCCGGCTTTTCAGAAACCAGCTAAAAAGTGGAACCCAAAAAAAAGCGGTCAGTTGTTCGAAGTCGTTGAAAATGACTATAGATTTTGGTTGTCTCCGAAGCTTATGGAACAGAATCAGGGGATTAAAGAGATTTCGAAGTATAAAATGAGCTTGTTTCAGAAACCTCGATTTGAAATCTGGCTTGTCGGAAAAAAATAACTTTCGAACAGGCAATTCAGAATCTGTCGGTGCATTAATCGGCACCCACCAGGAAACCGATTCTACATCTTCATTAGCCTGATATGCCTGGGTTAAAGCCCTGCCATAATCATAACACCCTCCGAAGGAACTTGTATTGTAGAGGATAATGCGCATCAGGATATTCCTGCCAGTTTTTTGCGGCCTTCGGCTTGAGCGGGTTTTGGGAAAAGCCAGCCTTTCCAATATCCCTTTAAATATTGCCAACGCGACAATTCAATGAGACGGAAACTGGCCAGAAGAACCGATATTCCATATTTCTTTCTGGCCCCGATGTTTTTAAAATTCTTCCAGGCATTGGAATACGACCTCAGGCCTACACCAAGTGGAAATAGAAGAAACAAGGCAAACCAGCTCCCTGAAACCAAAACCAGGGGTGAAATAACCAATAGGAAAAAGAAAAGATACCGAAGCCCCGTCTCTGCCACATGTGACACCATGTTCTTAAAGTTTATTCCACTTTCTCCATCTCCCAGTCCGTACCGATAGGCTTCCCTGGCAAATGCCCGGAAGGTCTTATGCCGAAGCCAGTATACATTGGGCTCTGGTACCAGGTGGTAGCGAATGCGGGCTTTCATGATCATGCGCCAGAAAATAGTATCGTCTGCTGCTAATGTCAGCCATTCCAGATAACCGCCGGTTTTTTCCCAAACAGATCTGTAATAAGCAATGGACCTGCTGGAGACTGAAAAATCCTGATTCAAAACCACTGGATAGCCATTCTGCAAAACAAAGTCTGCTTTGGCTGCGAGTGTATTTACTTCTTCTTCTACAATGGTGAATGCCCCTCCAACAACTTGAATTTCAGGATCCTGGAAAGGCTCAATTAAACTTGAAAGCCATTCAGGTTTGTAGCGGCAACCAAAATCTGTGGATACAATTAATTCGTTTTTGGCCCGTCGGATGGCTTCATTCCGGCCTTCTGCGATGTTACAACCCTGAAGAACAAAAACCACAATGGAAATAGAACTTTCTTCTTTCCATCTTCGAAGGCGTTCCAGGGTACCGTCTGTTGAACCCGCATCCGCAATTAGAATTTCCTCGGGCTTTAAGTGCTGGTTTTCAATGTCGGCAATGGTTTGATCCAGCCGATTGATTTCATTAAATACTGTGGTTACCAGCGAAAATGCTTTGTTCATTTAAAATTTTGAGGAAGGCTTCTACACGTTTGGTATGTTTGAACCGCAAACCCAGCGGCAGAACCCTTTCGTTTCGGCCGTGAAATTAACGCCACTTTTTTACAATCCCGAAACCTTCCTCAACCGGTATGTGTGGAATTACGGTCATGGTCCAGAAAAACGAGGCCGACACCCTGGCAGAAACTGCTTTTAAAGCCATGGTCGATGCCCAAAAACACCGTGGCCCTGATGGAAGTCACTGTGTTGTTTTAAATTGGAGCCAGGAAATAATCCGGTTGGGCCACAACCTCCTCGCTATTTCCGATGCTGCGGAAGTAGCACAACAGCCTTTCATTTCCGAAAATGGCACACAGGGATTGGTTTTCAATGGACAGATTTACAATCACTTAGCCTTAAGGACCGAACTCCAGGCTTTGGGATACCGATTCAAAACCCATTCTGATACAGAAACACTGCTTGTTTGGCTTACCGTTTTTGGCAGAAAAGGGCTTAGAAAATTGGTTGGGATGTATGCCTTTGTTTTCTGGGATTCAAAAAAGGAATTTCTCCTCATTCATCGGGATAACTATGGCATAAAGCCCTTGTATTTCGCCCGGAACAGAAATTTTCTATGCTTTACCTCTGAGCCCGGAGCCTTAACTTCTTCAGGAATAATGGCTTTTGCTCCAGACGAAACCGGGATTTCTGCAGCTTTGCAATATAAATTCAGCCCGGCCCCGGGATCGTCCTGGATAGGCATCCGCCAATTGCTTCCCGGCGAAGCCATCGAATATTGGGAAGGGAAACCCATGCACTATCAGGTTTTCCATGAGCCCCGGCCTTCTGATTTTTCATCCATTCGTTCTGCCTTGGACCGGGCTTTTGAATCAATTATCCCCTCTCAACAGCCTTTTGGTCTGATGTTTAGTGGGGGAGTGGACTCTACGCTCATTCTTCATTGGTGCTTGCAGAGAAAATTGCCGGTTGAAGTTTTTTCCATTCGTTTTACTTTTTCCACAACCCTCGATGCCGATGAAAAATCGGTAACAGATTTATCGAAAAGGCTTGGTTTTCAGGTTCATTGGGTAGAAATTGACTTGGAAGATTTGTATGGATTGCCACATTGGTTTTCTAAAGGTAAACCGCTGATTGCCGACAGTGCCTGGTGGTTGTCAGACCGAATTGCCGAAGCAGCAAAAAAGAAGGGTCTCAGGATTCTGCTCTCAGGTGCTGGGGCAGATGAATGGTTTGCAGGATATAGAAGACACTATTTCTTTCAACAATGGCTAAAACTGGAAGGTTTGATTCCAGGGTTTCTCAAGGAAAGGGCTTTGTCTCTCTTTAAATCAGGGCGTTTCAGATTTAATAAGACTGATGCCCGGACCCCGGCGGGATTCTGGGAATGGGCAGTTTCATCCGCCTTTTCAGGTATTGTTCAAAAACCTGTCGGCCTTCTCCTTGATTCTGAAAAAGATCCTTTGGAGGCTGCCCTTCTTTGGGACCGGTCCAACTATCTGGTTCAGGACATTTTGACCTTAACAGATCAGGCTACCATGGCACATGGAATAGAAGGTAGATTTCCTTTTCTGCACCCGGCACTGACAGACTTCGCAGCAAGCCATTCGGCTCAGCAACTCCTCCAAAAGGGTAGGAAGTGGTTTCTGGCCAGTGCCATTGACGAGATGCTTGGTTTCCAATTTTCCAGGCGAAAGAAACAAGGCTTTGGCCTGCCTTTGGATTTGCTTTTTTCAGCTGAAGCCGGAAAACAATGGCGTATCCGGTCAAGGTCGGTTATTGCGACTCATTTTCCTCATTTGTTTAAGACTGAAGAATTCGCAGCATGGTGGAAAGAAAGTGAGACAAATCCAGCCAACTGGAATCAGGAAAATCTGGCTTTTTGCCTTTTAGGGGATTGGCTAATAATTAACGGGATGGAAAAGAAGGGGTGACTTTTCCTCCAGGCTGGGAAATTTCAGGTGCATCAGCAAAGACCCTAAAGCCATCGGTAACTACCAGGTCTTCAAATCTTGTTTCAAAAAACCTGAATTGTCCGTAAGAGTGAACCTTTGAGAGGATGAGCTTTTTTAAAAGCTCAGCTTTCCGAAATGTCATATGCCCAAAATGCCGGGACTCAGAAAGATCAAGGTTGCCATCTGCCCGGGAAAAATCAAAACTGGCACCTTCTTCAAACCGGCAAAGTGTAAAATCAGCATTCTGGTGAAAAACGGTATTTGGAAATTGGGCTTTGGCAAAGAAACGGGCTCCCTGAAAAAGCGGGATGGCGTAAAAATGGCTTCCCATCCATGTAGACTCCTTCATAAAAACGGTGTTCTGGAACTGTGCATCTCCATCGAAAGTACACTCCCTGAAACCAGCCGGAGCCAGGAAAACTGAATTCTGGGCCTGAAATGTTTTATAAAACCGACACTTCCCAAAACTAATCTGCCCGAGGAATTGAACCATATTTCCAAGTACCTCCCCTTCAAAAGAACAGTTCCTGAAAATCAGCCCAACCGGAAGAGATTGATAAACCTGCCCGCCCTCAGCGAGGTCAAATGTTCCTTTAAAAACACATTGGTCAAATTCGGCCTGAAGTGGCAAACTGCCAGACTTCGATTTTAAGATGTTTCGGATAGAGCCGACTTCAAATGTTTTACCCTGAAACGAAATCTTTGGAGAAACCGGATCTCCGGCTTTTAAGGTATTGCTTCCGGAACAAGACATACTTAACCAAAGCAGTGTCCAGTTGAAAAGGACAAAAGTCAGGCGAAAGGAGCAGGTCATTTTGGTGAAAGCCTTTTAGCAAACAGCGTTCCTTTCTGATGACCTACCTGATGCACTTTTCTGCCTAAGTTGCCATTTTTGGCTTCTTTCTTTAAAAATGTAAGAATTTCTTCCGGCGTGTAGGCATTCCTGTACCTTGGTTTCACCGCGGTATGATACCTTTCGCGTGCCCCGTTTGTTTGCATTTCAGATTTGGTGAACACATTTTTAAAACCATCCGCCATCATATTCACTCTCGAGCCAACGCCATTCACAAATAATTTAGGTTCCTGATCTGTAGTGTAAAACAGGTTGTTGCTTTCATCTGACTCAGTGAACTTATCGGTTACATCTGCAACAAGTACGAGATAATACAAACCATTGAGGTTTCCCGGCATTAAATAGGTTCGGATCAGGCCTTCGCCAGTAAACAACTCAGAAGAAAGCGATTGCCCGCTGGGAATATTGGCATTAATAAAGAAGCCATAAGCGTTGGCACTTGCGTCAGTCTGGCCAAAACTGATTGATTTGTAAGGCCCCTGATTTTTTAAACGGTCATAAAAAACCACGCCATAGTCGTTGGCATTGTAAGCATTGTAGTAAACATAAGCAAACCCCCAATCCGAACTTGCCGGAGCAGCAGAGCTACCAATATTGAATAAATCGAATTCCATTGCTCTCCACGTTCCGCCAGAATCGGGTTCGGAATAATCTGCATCTACCCAAGGCGCCAGTTCTACACCTGAAGTTACCGGATCAGGATCCGTACCTGGATTGGGGCGTTGGTCGTCGTTCACGGCCACAAAGAAGTTCTTATTAAAAGCAAATCCGTTGAACATAAAGTTGTAATCCACCCAGATAAAGCCATTGGCACCCCATTGGTTGCTCCAGGAGTTGACTACCTTAAAAGCACCTCTCGGGCCTTTACTGTTGTCATATCCCACAATACACATGGCATGGTAGGCGTGAATCCCTACTTGTGCTGTACTTGTTGCATTTTGGTAAACGGTTTCAGAATTCCAGGACATAAAAGAATCGTCCAGTTTGGCACCAAGGATAACAGGCATTTTAGCCGCAATTGCCTGTTTTACAGAGACCTGATTGTCGTCGATCTTTCTGAAATATTTGATTTTGTGCTTTGCAGCATCTGTATCCCAGGAAGTCTGAAGACCGCTGCTGGAACAATTTCCGAGATTATTGTAAGGTACAATGGCCTTGGTGGCTACTCCCCGGTTAAGCATAACATCCAGAGCTGGAGTGAAATCGGTGCCATTACAATTTTCGCCCTTCTTGTCATCTGCTAAAGCAGTAAAGAGGTATTTTGGACTCAATTGGTAGTTGGGGCTGCTCAACTGGGAACTTGTCAATCCGAATTTGATGGCCTCCATGGCTGTTTTTGCATTGTAAGCAGTAGCCCAGGCAACACAAGTCCCATATTGCCCCTGATCACCCACAGGCGGAAAAAATGGTGTTAAATCAAAGGAGGCTGGTAATGTAGAAGGGTCAGACTCAAAAGGATTGTTCAGATTTTCAGGAACGGTGTTCGGGTCGTCAGAACCTTTCCATCCGGTTTTCTTACTCGTGGAGTCTACAGGTGTTGTTGGATCGGGTTCGTTTTCTGTCTCTTCGCAAGAAGTCATTAACAGAAATATTGAAGCCGAAAAAATGTAGCTGAGAAGTGTTTTCGCAAAAGAATGATTCATGTTTCGGGGAAAACCAGGGAATAAATTCTGAGAACTTTTGGTTCTTACAAATTTGATGAATGGGGGAATAAAAAGCAAGAAAGGCGAAAGATTTCCTTTAGTGGAAAAGGTTTCAGGGTTTTAAACTCATGCCATCAAACATTCCTTTTGGGAATAAGCTTGATTGCAAATAGTTTAGGCCAGTTTTTTCCGGTCACATAAAAGAGTTTATCTTTTGGATTATAGGCAATTCCATTTAAAACATCTTCGTTTCCGGTCTTTTCGCTCTCTTTCAACAAACCGCTCAGGTCAGCATAGCCCAAAACCCGACCTGTTTTAGGATCAAACTCAACCAACGTATCGGTTTGATATCGGTTCGCCCAAATGGAGGTTCCTACGGTTTCAAGTTCATTCAGGTTGTCAACCGGGCCTCTGTGGTCCCAGACCTCCACTTGCTTTAAACGGGTAAAATCATTTGAATTCAGAATATATGCCTTTTGGGATCCATCTGTCATGATCAGATTGTTTTCCCAGTGGGAAAGACCCCAGCCGTCGGTCGGGTAGGAAAAGGTTTGTATCTGCTTGAAATCCTTCCGGTTATATACAAATCCAACCCTGTTCTGCCAGGTTATCTGATAAATTTTGTCTCCCAGATGGGTTATCCCTTCACCAAAATAATCCGCGGAAAGAGAAATCTTTCGGATGGCATTTCCTGTCCCGGGGTCCACCTCTATTAATGCAGATTTGCCATTCAGGCCGGTGCCTTCGTAAAGCCGCCCTTCTGCCCACTCCAAACCTTGCGTAAATGATTGTGGGTTGTGGGGATAGCTTTTGACAACCTCAAAAGAATAAGCGACCGGGGCTTGCGGCGATTTTACTCCAAACGAAAAGGCCATACTTTCAGATTCCTTCCCGTTCAAAAAAGCTATTATCTGAAAGGTGTTTTCGCCCATTTGGGCCAATGAATCTGACCATTTGAACTGTGAATCAGACTTTTGTGTCATTCCAAGACGATTGCCATTTATCCTGGACTGAAGCGAATCGAATTTCAAGGCGGAATCCAGCAAAGAGACTGCAAAAGTCATCTGGTCTCCTGCTGCAACTGTACTTCTGTCTGTTTCGATCGAAAATTTGGCCCTGCTCGAAAGGAGGTCTGCCTCTGATGAACCGTTTTTTGGTTTTTTTTCAGAACAGGCAGCCTGCAGCAACAGAACCGCACCAAAGCTTAGGCAACGTAGGAGAAAAGATATGGACATCGGGAGGTTTTCGGCTTCAAATATGTTGTTTCCTTTGAAATGTTGAGATTTGCATTTCAAAACGACGTTTCTTTTTCAATGAGTAACCTTCCTGAAGATCTGTTTCAGCACCGGAGTGAAGAGTTTGATTTCCCATTGCCTGATGAACAGATTGCAAGGTTTCCTGTCCAACCCCGCGACCATTCCAGACTGCTCCTGGTTAAAAATGGCGAACTGTCTCATCACCAGTTTTTTGAATTGCCCCAACATTTGCCGAAGCATAGTTTATTGTTCTTTAATAATACCAAAGTACTTCCCGCCAGGCTTCTCATCAAAAAAAAAACTGGTACCTGGATTGAGGTCTTGCTCATTCAACACGAACCCATTTTGCATGCTGAAGGTTTTCAAATCAAGGCCCAGGCTTTGGTTGGAAACAAAAAGAAATGGAAGGATGGTGAAATGCTTACCTTGACTACTGAAGGAACCGACCCCATCCGTCTGGAGTTGATCTGGGCTAACCGTGAAGAGGATGCTGTCTTTTTGCGGTGGTTTCCAGAGAACCTCGCTTTTCCCGAAGTTTTGAATGCAGTTGGTCAAATGCCTATTCCTCCCTACCTGCAAAGACAGGCGGTTGAAAGCGACAAAACCAATTATCAAACCTGGTATGCCAGGCAAGAGGGGGCTATTGCGGCACCTACTGCCGGACTGCACTTTACGCCTGAAGTTTTAGAAGACCTTGAGAAACAAGGAAATAACTTGATCTGGCTGACGCTCCATGTGGGTCTTGGAACCTTCAGACCTTTAAAAACCGAACGAATCGCCGACCACGATATGCATGCCGAAGAGGTGGTTGTTTCGGTAGAAGCTTTGCAAAACTGGAAGAGCAATGGTGGATTATGTATTGCTGTCGGAACCACTTCTCTCAGAACCCTGGAGTCTCTTTATTGGGTGGCGTTTCTGATCCGGACCACAGGTCAGATTCCGGAAGTACTGCAAACCGAAATTCCTTATTTGCATCCTGATGCAAAACTGAAGTCAGCCGAAGTTGCCGGTATTTTGCTGAAATATCTGGAAGAAAGGGGGGAATCGGAAATCAGGTTTTTTACTCGATTGTACATTCTTCCGGGATACAAATTCAGGATTGTAGAAGGCCTGATTACCAACTTTCATCAACCGAAATCTACGCTCCTCGTTTTGATTTCAGCTTTTCTTGGACAGAACTGGAAGGAGGTTTACAAAGAAGCACTGGAGCAGAAATATAGATTTCTGAGCTATGGCGATAGTTCTTTGTTGATCCCTTAAACCTCTATTTCCCTGTGAAAACAGGCTTGCGTTTTTCGCGGAAGGCATGTATCCCTTCCTGAAAGTCCCTGGTCGACCCTGCTTTCTCCTGATAGCTGGCCTCTTTTTCCAACATTTTGTCCAGGCTATGGCCGAAAGATCTGTTCAATAATTGCTTAATCATTCCCAGGGTCTGGGTCGGTCCCTGGGCGTACCGTTCTGCAAGCTCATCTGTTTTTCGTTGCAAAATATTTTCATGCTCAACCATCATATTGATCATGCCAATATTATGGGCGTCTTTGGCCGAAAAACTATATCCAAGGGTGGCAAGCTCAAATGCTTTGGCTCTTCCAACCAGGCGGGGCAAAAAGTACGCTGCGCCGCAATCGGGCACCAAGCCGATGTTGACAAAAGACATAGAAAAAACAGCCGATTCTATGGCAAGTGTAAAATCGCAACCCAAAGCCAAAGACAAACCAGCACCTGCGGCATGACCATTGATCTTTCCTATAATGACTTTAGGGCAATTGTGCATGCTCATAATCAATGGATTGTAACGCTCATGAAGCACTTCCTGAATCGAAATGTGTTTAAGATTTTCAAATTCATTCAGATCCTGACCTGAGCAAAAAGAAGTTCCGGATCCGGTCAGAACTATGACTTTAATGTTGGCGTCATCGGAGAGACGGTCGAAAGCTTGTTTCAGTTCTTTGGCCAAAGTACCATTTATAGCATTTCTGACCTCCGGGCGGTTTAAAGTAATGGTAGCTATGTGGTTGTTGGTGTTGACCAGGATGGTCTGGTAGTCTGGATGCATTCAGGTTGGAAGCTTAGAATTAGAAAAAAAGGTGGCAAAGATAGCCATTTCCATGTTATTTTGACTTTGATCTGATAACCAAAGTGACAAGGTCCGATTTGACTTCTTCAGAGGCCGCCAGCCATTTAAAGCAATTGGCCAAAGAAGCAGGTTTTGCTTCCTGCCGGGTTGCCAGGGCAGGGTTTCTGGAAGAAGAAGCACCCGGCCTTGAAAAATGGCTGAAAGATGGACGCCATGGCTCAATGGGATACATGGCCAATCATTTTGATCTGCGGCTGGATCCCAGAAAATTGGTGGAAGGGTGCAAATCTGTGGTTACACTCGTTTTTCATTACCATTCTGAGAAAGAGGTATTCGGGGAGGGCGCCTTAAAAATCAGTAAGTATGCTTTGGGTGAAGATTACCATAAAGTCCTTCGGAAAAAATTGAAAGTGCTCCTCCGCAGTTTCAGGGAGAAGGTAGGGGAGGTAGAAGGTCGCGTATTTGTAGATTCAGCCCCAATTCTGGAGAAAGCCTGGGCTCAAAAAAATGGAAGTGGCTGGCTGGGAAAGCATACCAATATTGTTCATCCCAGGGCAGGATCGTTTTTCTTTTTGTGCGAAATGCTGCTTGATATCGACCTTTTGCCCGATGATCCGATTTCAGACCATTGCGGGACCTGCACCCGATGCATCGATGCTTGTCCTACAGAAGCCATCACAGCTCCCTATCAGTTGGACGCCAGCAAGTGCATTTCATACCTTACCATTGAACTGGCTTCTGCCATTCCTGCTGATTTTAAGGGAAAAATGGACAATTGGATTTTTGGTTGCGATGTTTGCCAGGATGTTTGTCCATGGAACAAAAAGTTTTCTATTGCCACATCAGAACCTGCCTTTTCAGCCCATCCTGAACTAGGGTCTTTTTCCCGAAAGGATTGGTTGGATTTAACAGAAGAAGTCTTCGATCAGGTATTTTCAAAATCTGCTGTGAAACGGACTGGTTTTAAAGGATTAAGAAGAAACATTGCCTTTATCGATTCATAGTTCTGACCAAACAAAAGCGTTGCAGTCCGGTTGTCACTATTTTGCGCCCCTTCCATAAGGATGTCCCATATTTGAAGCCATGATTAATACCAAGCTAAACCGGCATTTTCTTTTGCTCGCAGTCGTGTTGCCGGTTTTTGTATGGGCTCAACCAACAAAAAAAGATAAAGAAGGCCGTGCCAGGATGGAAGCTGAAGGGTTTTTTCTGGATGCTATCCGTTTTGAAATGCTGGAGAAGTCTGAGGATGCCATACGTCTTTTCAACAAATCCCTGGAGTTGGATGAAAAAAATCCGGCAGCTCATTACAAACTGGCCATTTTGTTGCAAAGGAAAAATCTTGGTTTAGAAGCTTTGAGTCATGCCAAAAAAGCCAGTGAAATGGATAAAACCAATTTCTATTATCCGCTTCTTTTGGCGCAATTGCAAGAAGAACAAGGAGATTGGAAGGGCGCTGTTGGAACTTTCAGGAAAATGCTTGAAAAGTTTCCGGAACAAGAACCATATCGGCTTTCAGTGGCTCAAATCTTAATCAGGAAAGGAAAATTTAAAGAAGCTATTAAGGAATTGGATGAGACCCAAAGAAAAATGGGCCCATCTCATGAGCTGTTTCAACTGCGGCAAAAGCTGTTTTTACAACAAAATGACGTTAAAGGCGCGGTTGCAGATGGCTATCGTTGGATGGAAGTTTTTCCCGACGAACCCGATTCTTATTTTGGCCTGGCTCAGCTACTTATTTTGAAAGAAAGATGGTCAGAAAGCCTGGAAGTTTTGAAAAAGATGAACGAAAGGTTTCCGGGTAATCCCAATGTGGCCCTGATGTTTGCGGATGTTTACATCAACCAGGGAGAGGAAGGAAAGGCCGAGACCGAAATGCTCAAAGCTTTTGCCCATCCTGAATTACCTATAGGGGCCAAAATAGATATCATTTCCGGTTTTTTGAGGGGTATGGAGACAAGGGAGGAAAAGGAAAAAGCGATTCGGCTTTGCAACCAGTTGGTAGAGGCCCATCCGGGTGATGCCCGAGCCTATATAATGCGTGGTGACATCCTGAACCGTATGGGCGAAAAACAAAAAGCCAGGGATAACTACATCAAAGCCAGGCTTCGTGATAAAAACAATTTTGCCCTGTGGGAACAAACCATTTTAATCGACCTCTCTCTCAATGAAATTGATTCTCTCGTTTTGCATACCGCTGAAGCCAGAGAGCTCTTTCCCAACACTCCAAGCTTTTCATTTTACAACGGTTTGGGTAATTTGATGTTGAAGCGATATTCCAGTGCTGTAGATGCGTTGGAACATGCCAAACGGATTTCGCTTGAAAACCGGGAGATGCAATTTGAAGTGTATTCGCAACTCGGAGACGCCTATTTTAACTTAAAGGATGCTATAAAAAGTTTTGAAAACTTTGAAGAAGCATTGAAGATCGATTCGCTCAACAGCCATGTCCTGAATAACTATAGCTATTTTTTGTCGCTTGAGAATGTCAGGTTGGACAGAGCCT
>JBIPNA010000282.1:0-5089 GCA_044375665.1 Catalimonadaceae bacterium | reverse complement strand
GTTGATGTTGGCTTTGATCAGTTCTTTGGCCATCAGGCCCCCAGCGCAATCCTCATCGTACCGAAGCAACTCCACGATATGATTGGCCATTTCCGGATCACTCATCCGGGCAATGACCTCTTCCCGGAAACGAACAGGGGTCTCGGTGAGGATATCCACCGCATCATCAGAGTCCATGTAAGGTAAGAATGCCACAAATTCACTGGAATCGTATACCTTAAGAAACTTTCTACGGGTTTCAGAATCCAGATTGGTCAGGATTTCTGCACCTACATCATAGGGCAAGAGCGAAATGATGTATTTGCAGGCCGGACTATCGAAATTGTACAGCAGATTGGTGATGTCAGCGGGGTGCAGTTCCCCGATTTCCGCGACAATCCAGGCCGAATTTCTGGCCTCTACTGCGGCTTCAAAGGCGGCTATTTCAGCAGCGCCAGGCTCGATTCCGGATTCCAGAGGCATGGTTCAAAAGGATGGGATTGGATGGCAAAGGTCCAAAACGAAAACCGTTGCCCCAACAGGTATTATCTTTTTAATCGCCCGGCTTCTTCATACCAGACGGTGAGTTGTTCAAAATCGTCTACGGCCAGTTCTTCGGCCCTTTTGTCCATCCAGGGATGGTTCTGAATTGCTTCCGGAATTCCCATTGGCTTCAAGGCATTTCTCAGGGTTTTTCTCCGCATGTTGAAAGCCTGTTTTACCAGTTTCTGCAAATTTGAAAACCGGCAGGGTAAAACCCGTCCTTCCCGGATTTCCAGGCGGATAACCCCCGATTTCACTTTAGGTGGCGGGTTAAAAACATGTGCCTCAACTGTAAATGCATATTTAATCTGGTATCGGCTCTGCAGCAATACCGACAGAATACCATAAGCTTTGGATCCCGGACCTGACGCTATGCGTTCAGCCACTTCTTTTTGAAGCATACATACAACTTCTGTTATGGTACCCTCCCAATCCAGGATGTGAAAAAAGATCTGAGATGAAATGTTGTATGGGAAGTTTCCGATGATGGCCAGCCGGCTTGCCCCTGCTTGTTCCGGCTTCAGCGCCAGGAAATCTTTTAATACAAACTTTTCCTGATGAAGGGGGTAGCAGGATTTTAAATAGTCAATGGATTCCTCATCTACATCCATCGCTCTGAAAATCCAGGGTCGGGGTTCGAGTAAATGCTGGGTTAAAACCCCGGTTCCCGGACCGATTTCCACCAGCATTTCTGGTTGTCCGAATCCGGTGAACAAATCAACAATGCCCTTGGCAATGGCAGGGTCGGTCAGGAAGTGCTGACCCAGGTGTTTCTTAGGGCGGACCGACATAGGAAAATTCAATGGGTCAAAATTAGTTATTTCTGTATGACCGGCCGGAGGATTGCTGGTTGTCCATTAGTTATCCCAAAACCTGGGTTTTCACTATGACAGTTTAGGAAGGCCTGCTTCCTTTGATCCTTATTTTTAAGTGGTTTTCTCCCGGATAGCTTTGTAAATCCGGATCGCAAGAAAAAGGAAAAGCACAAATGCTGTCAAACCAAGCAGGCCATAAAGCAAGCTGATATTTTGCTTCACCACCACCAACATCACAATGGCAATCAGGAAAACCGTTGGCACTTCATTCCAGAGCCGCAACCCAAAACTGTTCCATCCAGGTATCCCCTTCTGCATCTTGTTCAGCATCTGGTGCAGACTGAGGTTGTAAAGCGTTAACAAGCCCACAAGTCCCAGCTTGATCATCAGCCAAACCGGAAATCCAGGATACAGGAAAAATAGCCACAAGCCAAAAACCCAGGTCAGCACCGCCGAAGGCCAGGTAATGGCCATCAACAAACGCCTTGCCATCAACCCAAGGCGATCCCGGAGCAATGAAGCAGCCGGTTCGGGTTCCTCTCTTGCTTCACGCAGGTAAACCAAAAGACGGCCCAGGTAAAACAAACCGCTGAACCAGGTAATAACCACTATTATGTGGATTGCCTTGATGTAAAGGTATTCCATGAAACCAAGCCTAATCTGGCCGCAATATGCATCTGTCAGATTAATAAGCGCCCAATTCCGCATGGCTTTGCCATTGTCTTTAAGGCATTACCTTTGAGCTTCGGCTCCCGGAATTGGGAACCGGAGCTCCGGCTGGAAGCAAGTCTTCTTTCCTTGATACCAACATGCTTACCGATTCTTTTGGAAGGCCCCATACATATCTTCGGATTTCGCTCACCGATGTGTGCAATTTTCGTTGCCTTTACTGCATGCCGGACGAGGATTATGCATTCCTGCCCCGTGAAAAAAGGATGGAGGCCCGGGAAATCGGTGCGCTTGCTTCTGTTTTTTGTCGCCTTGGGATCAATAAAATCCGTCTTACAGGTGGAGAACCCCTGGTCAGAAAAGATTTTCCTTTCATCCTCGAACTCCTTTCCCCTCTGGGAACCGAGCTCCTCCTCACAACAAATGGGCTTCTGTTGCGCCATCATTTGCAGGCCATTCAGCAGGCAGGCATCCGAAAAGTGAATGTCAGTCTCGATTCCCTCCGCCCCGAAACATTTGCCAGATATACACAACGACCTGTATTCCAAGAGGTTTGGGATAATATACTACACCTGCTGGAACACAACTTTCAGGTAAAAATCAATGTGGTGGCCATTAAGGACCAAACCGAAAAGGAGCTTTTTGATTTCCTTGACTGCACAAGGGACCTTCCGCTGGATATTCGGTTTATCGAACTTATGCCGTTTGAAGGCAACGGGTGGAACCCTGCCCAGGTAATAACTTCCGGCGAGCTGCTCCAGTTGGCAAAATCAAAATATATGGTTGAAAAAATGGAGGATAAACCCCATTCCACATCCCAGAAATATAAAATTCCGGGTCACGCCGGCACTTTTGCTTTTATACCCACCATGAGTCAGCCTTTTTGCGGCGATTGCAACCGCCTGCGATTAACCGCCGATGGAAAAATAAAGAATTGCCTTTTTGGCAGAGAAGAGCTCGACCTGCTGGGTCTTCTTCGTTCAGGAGGCGATGTAGAAGCCCGGATCCGGGAGTCGATCAGCCGCAAACATGCCCGGATGGGAGGGCAGTTTCCCGAAAATTTCCTGGATGCTCAGGCAGGGTCGGTCCAAAATCGTTCTATGATCCGAATTGGTGGATAACTTGCGGGCATGATTTCGGTAGAGCAGGCCCGGGACATTCTTCGTTCGCAAAAAACACCCCAAACCATTGTCAGGGTCCCGCTTCCCAAAGCCATGGGCCTGGTGCTTGCCGCGGACATTTTCTCTCCCATCGACGTACCGGTTTTCGACAATTCTGCCATGGATGGTTTTGCCATAGCTTTTGCAGGCGAGGCCCTTTCTTTCGAAATCCTCGGCACAGTTCAGGCTGGTGACCCGCCGGTTTTTTCCCTCCTCCCGGGACAGTCCGTCCGCATTTTTACCGGTGCTCCGATTCCAAATGGTACACAGGCCATCGTCCAGCAGGAATGGACCCAAATCGAAGCAAATCGGTTGGTTTGCAGAGAATTGCCTGTTCCGGGAATGCACATCCGTTATCAGGGAAGCCAATGCTTCAAAGGAAATCTTCTACTCCGTAAAGGACAAAAGTTAACCTATGGACATGCCGGATTGCTGGCCTCAGTAGGCCTGGATTCAGTTTCTGTGCTGGCCCCACCACGGACGGGTATTATCGTAACGGGAAACGAATTGCAGGAACCAGGGATGCCTTTGCTTCCCGGCCAGATTTACAACTCAAACCAGGTCATGATTTATACTGCATTGGCCAGGCTTGGTTTAATTCCTGATTTTAGTACTTCGGTTCCCGACAACCCTGACCTGATCATTCAAACCGTGGCGAAGGCCCTTGAGGTAAGTCAGGTTCTGGTAGTCAGTGGAGGTATTTCTGTGGGAGAGTTCGATTATGTACAACATGCGCTCCAGGCCAATGGGGTAGAAATGCTGTTTTACAAAGTGCTCCAAAAGCCAGGAAAGCCACTTTGGGTTGGGCGGAAAGGGTCCCAATGGGTTTTTGCCCTTCCTGGAAATCCTGCAGCTGTCCTTACTTGTTTTCGGCTCTATGTTCAGCCATTTCTGCTAAGCTGGATGGGACAACCCTCCAGTTTCGAGGCTGATTTCCATTTACAAGTTTCAAGTCCGGTGGTAAAAAAAGGCGATCTTACCCATTTCCGTAAAGCAATCAGGGAGGGCGCAAATCAAATCCGTTTACTGGATGGACAAGATTCTTTCAATCTGATGCCTTTTTCAGAAGGCGATGCCCTCGTTGAATTGGATGCCCGCCGCTCCCATTGGCCGGAAGGATCCCAACTGCCAGTTTTCCTTTTGTAGACATGGAAAGTTTCGACTGGTCTTCCTGGTTGCCTTTGCTGATGCCTTTGGCTGCTTTTTTATATGCTTCAGTGGGCCATGGTGGAGCCAGCACTTATCTTACGATTCTTGTTCTGGCTGGCTTTAGCGTGGCAGAGGTACGTCCTTCTGCCCTTGTACTTAACATTCTTGTTGCTTCTGTTGCCTGGTTTTCCTATCAGAAAGTCACCACCATCCCCTGGAAACTCTTTGGCTGGCTTGTACTGTTTTCTATCCCAGCTGCCTATGCTGGCGCGGTTTTGCCCCTGGATGTAAATCTTGCCAGAAAGGTTTTGGGATTCCTGCTCCTCTTTCCCATTCTCCGGCTTTTGGGCATTATTCCCAGTGAACCGTTTAACATTCAACGACCATTTTCGCCACTTTTGGCTGCATTATTGGGTGGCATCATAGGTTTGATATCCGGATGGATAGGCATAGGAGGTGGTATCCTGCTTAGTCCTGTCCTTTTACTGCTGGGTTGGGCTGATCTGAAGTCCACAGCTGCCATCAGTGCGCTCTTTATTGTGGTCAATTCAGTTGCCGGACTTCTTGCCCAACCCTTTGATGTTTATACCTGGCCTTCTATTTTCCAACTGGTTTTGCCGCTCACGGTAGCTGGTGGTATTGCAGGTGCCTGGTTGGGATCTAAAAAACTGACTCTTCCGTCCCTCCGGATATTGTTGGCTATTGTTTTAAGCCTTGCAGCTTTAAAATTCTGTTTGTCATGAAAGCAGCTCTTCCCGAAATATGGATTTTGGC
>JBIPNA010000281.1:0-5119 GCA_044375665.1 Catalimonadaceae bacterium | reverse complement strand
GTGTGCAAGTTGCTGGGCCATACTCCAGTACAGATATTTCTGGTTGGTTTTACAAATGGTGGTCTGTTCGCCTTCTTTGGTGATAAACTCCGCCTCCAGATGGATATCAAAAGTTGTCCGGTTGGTTTGGTTCAGATACGGCTGGACTTCTGGTTCCTGTTCGGCTGGCATTGGGATACGAAACGGCTTCAGGGCATCCATGGTAACAATCCAGGGAGACATGGAAGAACAAAAGTTTTTGCCCAGAAATGGTCCCAGGGGCACATATTCCCAGGATTGAATGTCCCTGGCCGACCAGTCATTAAACAGAACCATTCCAAAAATAAAATCCTCAGCTTCATTTACCGGAATCTGGTCTCCCAACCGGGTGTTTTTACATACGATAAAGCCGGTTTCCAATTCCAGATCCACTTGTTTAGATGGGCCAAAAACCGGTGCATCTGCAGTTGGCGGCTTCATCTGGCCCTTGGGTCTGTGAAAATTGGTGCCAGAGACGACAATAGAAGAACTCCGTCCATGATAACCTACAGGAATATGTTTCCAGTTGGGCAACAGCGGATTTTGTGGATCCCGAAACATGGCGCCAACATTAGAGGCATGGTGCTCACTTGAATAAAAATCAGTGTAATCGCCTATCGCAACAGGAAGATGCATCTCTGCCTCAGCCATAGGTAGAAGTACTTTTGCAGGTTCGTATCCGCCCCAGAGTGCTTGATTCTGGTCGGTAAAAAGTTCCTGGACTCTTTCCCTGATTCCTTTCCAAACCGAAGAACCCAATGAGAGAAGATCATTTAAAACGGGGGACTGAAGTGCAGAAGCAGCATTTTTTCCGGCCTCTCCCAAAAGCCCTGTTCCAGCAATAGCTGACAAATCGATAACGTATTCTCCCAATGCCATTCCGGCTCGTGGAGATTGTCCTTTTATGGAAAAAATGCCATAAGGAAGATTGGCGAGTGTAAAATCGGAATTTGGCGCAATAGAAATAAAAGAATGCATAGGAGTTTCAATCTGGCCCCAAATATGGAGGTCTGAGTGGGATTACATCTGAAATTCCTTGGTTTTGTGGAAAGGATTAACCTTGCCATAAAAAGTTCATCTTTGCCAGCCCCAACCAGCATTATGAGATCCGGGAAGCCAGCCATCGTATTTATTTTCATCACCCTGCTGATTGACGTTACTGGTTTCGGCATCATCATTCCTGTTTTACCAAGCCTGATTTCGGAGTTAACCGGAGAAGGAATGGGGAAAGCTTCACAATATGGAGGCTGGATGCTTTTTGCGTTTTCCCTGATGCAATTCCTCTTTTCTCCGATTCTTGGGAATTTGAGTGATCAATATGGCCGAAGACCCATTTTACTGCTATCGCTTTTGGGTTTTGGCTTGGATTATATTTTACTTGCTCTGGCGCCAAATATTGCCTGGTTGTTTTTGGGAAGGATCCTGGCCGGAATTACCGGGGCAAGTTTTACTACCGCTGCAGCCTACATTGCAGATGTAAGTACCCCGGAATCCCGTGGACGAAATTTTGGCATGATCGGAGCAGCTTTTGGACTTGGTTTCATCATCGGGCCGGTTCTTGGAGGAGTTTTGGGAGCCCATTTTGGTGCCAGATTTCCATTTATTGCTGCTGCTTGCCTCACCTTACTCAATTGCCTTTACGGCCTGCTAATCTTGCCAGAGTCTTTGGGCAAAGAACACCGGAGGCCTTTCAGCTGGAAAAGAGCAAATCCTTTGGGTGCATTGAAGAGCCTTTCCCATTATCCGGGAATTCTTGGATTGGTGGTTTCTCTTTTCTTCATGCACCTGGCTTCACATGCGGTGCAAAGTACCTGGTCTTATTTCACCATGGGCGAGTTCCGGTGGAATAGCGACGAAGTGGGATATTCTCTTGGATTTGTCGGGCTTTTGGTGGCAGGTGTTCAAGCCGGATTGATCAGGGTGGCCAACTCCCGATTGGGTGTGGTGGCTTCAGTGTATTGGGGATTGGCCTTTTTTGCCATCGGCCTCCTTATTTTTTCTTTTGCAAACCACAGCTGGATCCTGTATGCCGGCCTGATCCCTTATTGTCTGAGCGGTATCGGTGGACCAAGCATGCAGGGACTTATTTCGGGACAAGTTCCTCCCAATGCACAGGGTGAGCTACAGGGCGCATTGACAGGAGTGGTAAGCCTTGCTGCGATTTTTGGCCCTCCATTGATGACAGAAATGTATGGCCGGTTTTCAAATCCGGAGGCCCCGGTACATTTTCCGGGAGCTGCATTTTTGGTGGGAGCAGTTTTTGCCTCGGTCAGCCTTTGGATTGCCTGGAAAAATCTAAGCAAAAATGCCAGCTGATCAGTTGAACTGATCTATTCTTGAAAGTACGTGCGCCTGAACCAGACTATATAAGGCTGCAGTTTCTGTCCGCAAAACGGTTGGGCCAAGGGAAACCGGAATGGCTAAATGTTCTTTCAGGGTTTGGCGCTCTTCCGGGGTAAAGTCGCCTTCAGGGCCAATCATCCAGATGCTTTTTCCTTTTCCCGGATCTGATTTCAACAATTCCTTTTTTTCTTCTACCTCCAGATCGGCCAGATAAATCTGATCAAACTGCTTCCAGGGAAACAATTCCCATTTGGGAACCCACATAATCTCCGGGAGCCAGTTCTGGCCGGATTGCTTCATGGCTGCCACAGCTACCTTCTGAAGTCTCTCCAGATTGAGCTGGTCCCTTTCCGTCCTTTTGCTTCGGAAAAACAGAAAACCATTGCATCCAACTTCGGTGGCTTTTTCAACCAGCCATTCCATCCGATCCAGATTCTTGGTTGGAGCAATGCCCAGCCAATGTTGACTTTTCCAGGGCCTTTCATGATGAGTTGGGCTGATTAAGGAAAGCCGGCAATGCTTGTGGTGGGCGTCTTCAATTTGCGCATTTGCCCTGTTGCCCAGGCCATCTGTAACTTCTATCCAGTCGCCTTTCACCTTCCTCAATACCTTTACAATATGTTGGGATTCGGTTTCGGAAAGTACCGGATTTGAAAAATCTGTCAGATAAAACAGCATCTTAAATTTGAGCACTGACGGATCTGTAATTCCCACCATCAGAATTCAAAGAAACAAAAAAGGCACCGTTTGGTGCCTTTGAAGTGGAAATCACCGGGTTTGCTTAAAACAGATTTGTGAAAAGCAAAATTACCAGTGAAACGATCAGCGTTAGGAAATAGAAGAAAATTTCCACGTTTAGCGGACTATACGCAATCTTTTTGGTCGATTTCTGAGTACTCATACGAAGTAGCATTTAGGTTCAAGTGTGCTTTGTTGGCGCTGTACAAAAATGATATGCCAGCACTTTAAGCAGTTTCAACCAACCCTAAATATCTTACTTCCGTAGACAAGGAGTCGAAATCCTTACGGTTTCAACCAATTCCATCTTGTCTGCCCTTTTTAAAAACAGGAAAAACGCGTAAGTTTCTACTGATTAGATCTCCAACTTTTAAGGTTTCCGTCTAAGCCGGATTTCGGCGCCTGTAGAATTTCTAACCTTTTGGCTCCCCTGGGCCTATTTTTTCAAATTGAGCCATCTGAACCATTTGCCTGAACTTTATGTAAGGGACAGGGGTTACCAACGTTTTTTTTTGAATGCCATAAAAAAACCGAATTTGTACCAAAATCAACGGCATCAGCCCCATGATCCGCCATTGCTTCCTTTTCGTTTACCCATTTGAAAAGAAGTTTCGCACCCAAAGCCATCGACTTTTATCTGTTTCCTGGCTACTTGCCAGCCCATACCATCCGTAGAACAAACTGATTTCAAAAAATATCCCCTCGTTCGGCGTAGACTCTGTCTACGTCGCAGCGTACCCGAATCTTAGATTCGACAGATGTATGTTTAGTCCAAACTGGTTTTTTCTTCCCGGAAACTATTTTTTGAACAGAAACAGTCTACGCTGAACAAAGCGGGTGGTCTTTGGCTTTTGGCGGTATCGCGAAAGGTTCATTCGCTGACGCACAGACGTAGACAAAGTCTCCGCCGAACAGGGATCCTCCAGGCGGGTGTGTTTAACTTTTACAGGGATTCGATGGATGTCTTTGGCCGGAAGACACCGGGTTACAATGACCTTAAAATCACATCGATTTGTGCCTTGAGGACCGGGAGTTCATTTTTTATCAGGCCCCAAATAATTTGATGGCTTACGCCAAAATATTCATGAACAATAACATTTCGAAAACGACGAATAGGTTGCCATTCCACTTCGGGAAATTTGCTTTTTAATCCATCAGAAATAGAGTTTGATGCCTCTCCAATAATTTCAAGTTGTCTTTCAGTAGCAGATCTATGAAGCTGACTATTTCTAAATTGGTCTTCATCCAATTCCTTCAGAAATCCTTCAATAAGCAAAATAGCATCTCGTATGTGCAGCAATCTTTGCTTATCCCCCAACTCAGGCTTCATAAATGAGCTTTTTGTCCTTGTCAATAAAACTCCTGATGTAAGGAGAAATTCCATCTGCAGTTACCAGATCTACCTTGGAATGAAATGCATCTTCCAGCTTCATTTGGATTTTGATATATTCAATCATGCCAACAGTTTTGAGCGGGTCAAGCTCAACCAATATATCCAAATCGCTTCCGGGGCCGTTTTCACCTCGGGCCGCCGAACCGAAAATGTATGCCTTTTGGACCGGTGTTGAGGATAAAATCTCTTTTGCTATACTTTTTATGAATTGCAAATCCATAAACCAAAAGTAACCAGATTTTATCAAAGTGCCATCTTGGGTTCAGCGCAGACTTTGTTTACGTCGTTGCGTACCCGAATCTCGGATTCGACAGGGGTACGTTTAGTTCAATCTGATATTTCTTTGGCCAGTAGCTTCAGCCTTTGTTCGGCGTAGACTTTGTCTACGTCGTTGCGTACTCGAATCTCGGATTCGACAGGGGTCCGTTTACCTCAATCTGGTTTTTTCTGGCTTTTGTTCGGCGCAGACTTTGTCTACGTCGTTGCCTACCTTTGTTCGGCGTAGACTTTGTCTACGTCGTTGCGTACTCGAATCTTAGATTCGACAGGGGTACGTTTAGTTCAATCTGATATTTCTTTGGCCAGTAGCTTCAGCCTTTGTTCGGCGTAGACTTTGTCTACGTCGTT
>JBIPNA010000020.1:0-18939 GCA_044375665.1 Catalimonadaceae bacterium | reverse complement strand
AATGGCCGTCGAACCCGATGGGGATGTTTGGGTTATTGGCCGAAAAGGTCAGATCTGGCGATGGAGCGAAGAGAA
Source organism: Catalimonadaceae bacterium (assembly GCA_044375665.1). Taxonomy (GTDB): domain Bacteria; phylum Bacteroidota; class Bacteroidia; order Cytophagales; family Flexibacteraceae; genus CAMDMI01. The sequence goes on along the minus strand of JBIPNA010000020.1, from coordinate 18,864 downwards.
CCAAAAGTTTGGATTGGTCCAGACAATTCCGGTCTGGAGTAAATATGAAGATGGTTTATTGGGACTGGTGCTCGACAGGGATTTTTCCAATAACCATTGGGTTTATATGTTTTACTCTCCTGATATTCCGGAAAGTGTGCAATACCTGAGCCGGTTTACTGTTCTGGACGACACCCTTGACCGGGCTTCGGAAAAAATTCTGCTCAAAGTTCCGGTGCAGCGTCTGGAATGCTGCCATTCCGGTGGATCTCTTGTCATGGATAGGCAAGGTATTCTATGGCTTTCAACCGGCGACAATACAAATCCCCACAAATCAGATGGCTACTCCCCTTCAGATGAAAGACCAACCCGGGACCCGTTTGATGCCCAAAAGTCTTCGGCTTCTACAATGGACCTTCGGGGAAAAGTCCTTCGGATCAGACCCCTTCCAGAAGGTACATACACCATTCCGGAAGGTAATTTATTCCCACCGGGCACCCCAAAAACCCGACCTGAAATTTTTGCCATGGGTTGCAGAAATCCTTTCCGGATATCGGTAAATGAGGAAGGAACGGGAGTGGCATGGGGTGATGTCGGACCAGACGCAGGTAAAGATTCTGTGTTCGGACCTATGGGTCATGATGAAATCAACCTGACATATTCGCCAGGTTTTTTTGGCTGGCCATATTTTATTGCCAATAATAAACCCTATTCTGATCGAAAATTCAGTGATTCATCAAAACCTGGCCCCATTCGGAATCCTGCTGTTCCTGCATTAAACAACAGCCCCAGGAATATGGGAATGCAGGTTCTTCCCTTGGCTCGCCCTGCCTGGATCTATTACCCGTATATGCCATCATCTGAATTTCCCGAGTTGGGCAAAGGTGGCCGGACTGCAATGGCAGGGCCCTGGATTCCAGCAGATGCAAATGGCGTAAATCTTCCTTCCTTTTACAAAGGAAAATTATTGATTTATGATTGGATGCGGGGCTGGGTTTTTGCCGTGGATCCTGATCCTGATAAGAAACCTGTTTTTTACCGGACACTGACACGATTTTCGCTTTCAAAACCCATGGACATTGAACTTGGGCCAGATGGAAATCTGTACATGTTGGAATATGGCACAAACTGGTTTGCTGCCAATCCTGATGCCCGTTTGAGCCGATTGAAATATTCGATCGACAACCATGAGCCGATGGCTAATCTTGAAGCGAACCCGGCCGAGGGAGGTGTTCCGCTTACGGTCAGATTCTCAGCGGCAAAATCTTTCGATGACGACCCTGATGATGCGCTGCACTACGAATGGCGCATAGAATCTCCCTCCATTGTAAATAGCAGAAAAAGAGAAACACGGTTTACATTCCGAAAGCCGGGTATTTATACTGTCCGACTGGTGGTAACGGACAAGGGAGGAAAAAGTGCGGCTGTGGCCACGCAGATCCGGGTGGGCAATTACCCACCAAAGCTTCAGTTTCAATGGGGCGGAAACAGCAGTTTTTACTGGCCGGGCATGGCTATTCCTTACGAAATAAAAGTGGAAGATCCTGAAGATGAAGCTTCCGGTGGGATTCGCAGGAGCAGAATCGAGGTGTTTGCCGACTTTATGCAAAATACGGAGGACCAGACAACTCAGGCTCAGGGACACCAAACCCAATCTTTAGAAGGACAGGGAAGGTCATTGATTCAGGGATCTGATTGCAAAAATTGTCATCAGGAAAAACTGCGTTCTGCAGGACCTTCCTGGGTTGAGATTGGAAACCGATACCGGAAAACGACGGGTATTGTCCCTAAACTGGCCAACAAAATTATTCTGGGGGGAGCCGGAGTTTGGGGAGACCATGCAATGAGCGCTCATCCTCAACTCTCAACCGAAGACGCCAGGTTGATGGTGACTTATATTCTTTCTTTGGAGCAAGAGAATAAACAGATACTTCCTGCAACCGGCCGATTTGTTCCGAATTCAAGAAAAGAAAATGAAAAACTCATCCTTACAGCACAATACAAAGATCTGGGTGCTCCCGGAATGGGCGAAATTGAGACTAGGATCAGCCATATTCTTCGAACCCCAAAACTGAATGCCCAGGATGCCGACAAAGCCTGGGAAGCATTTCCCAAAAACAACTATGGCAAGGCTCCATTCTTTATGAAATTTTATAAAGACGGAGCCTTTATTGCTTTTGAAGATGTCGATTTAACACAGGTTAAAGCGCTTCATGTGCATGGAATGGCCAATGGAAAAATCCCTCTGTTTCTTGAAGTGGTTTGCGATAGCCTTAAAGCGCCTGTTTTGGGCTCAGTTCAAATCAGGGAAGGGGAAAAGCCATTGGATTATGCTACTTATCAAATTCCAATTAAGCCAACCAAAGGCCGAAGAAACCTTTTCCTGCGGCTCCGCGGCGAAGGACTTCCAATAAAGAATAGCTCTTTGGAATTAGAGTGGCTTTACTTTGCCCCAAATGGCGGGAAAGGGATTTGAATCCCCGGAAACCTGGCCCAAAGGGTTTTTGAGTATGCATTTCCCGGATACCTCCATTATAGCATTTTCAGAATGGACATCAGCCTTATTCCCTTGCCTGGGCTGGAAACCCAAGGCAAAGCCTGATTTCCCATCCCTGAAACCGCTCTCCAAAATATTCAAGCAATGGCATAATGGAAGCTTTCTCACCAACAGGGATTCCCAACTGACGTGCTGCCTCGACTATGGTTTTGTATCGGGCTGGTGAAATTAAGCGGTTGATATCAATCTCCTCTCCTTCTTTGGCCAGCTCTACAAGGTGACCTGCAATGGTGCCTGGGTTTAATCCCCTTTGGTTGGCAATTTCCTCGATCATCATACCCGAACGGTATAAGTCTAGCGTTTCGATGCGGGTTACCCCTTTACCGACTTTTACACCACCTGCCTTTTTCTCGGAAGCAAACTGCTGCAGCATTTGCAGGAACTCCTTACCATAACGGGCATATTTTGTGCGCGACATCCCCTGAATGTCCATCATGGTTGCAGGAGATAGCGGCTTGCTGTCCACCATATCTTTTAAACTGGCATCTGAAAACACCATATAAGGCGGCACATTATCGCGGTCGGCAAGGGCCTTTCTTAACTGCCGGAGCCGCTCGAACAAATCAAGAGAAGCCTGTACTTTCGGCGAAACTGGCGGAGCCGAAGCATCTTTTCTGGAAACAAAGGTCCGGGCCTCGCCCAACAGAACTTTTTCCTCCCCCTTCAAAATCCTCCAGCTTCTTGGATTAAGTTTGAACACATGTCCTTCATCATATGCAATGTCCATTACGCCTGTATTGAGCATTTGCATGAGGTAATCCATCCAATATTCTGAACGGATATCCCGTCCCACGCCGAATGTCTGAAGATTTTGAAAATTATTTTTCAAGATCACCTGGCTGGAAACACCACGCAACAAATCCACAAGACTTGTCATGGTAACTTTCTCTCCGCTCCTTGCAATCCCCGACAAAGCCTTTTGAGCTAAAACACTTGCCTCCACCTGCCTTCTGGGACTTTGGCAAACGTCACAATTGCCGCAGTCTTGCTGAACCTCCTCATTGAAGTAACTCAGAAGGATCCTTCTTCTGCAAACCTGGGATTCAGCATATTGCTTCATTCTTTCAAGTTTGGCCCTTCGAAGTTCCTTTTGTTCCTCATCAGCCTCTGACTTGGCAATCATATCCAGACGGGTCATCAAATCGCCGTATGAATACAGAAGAAGTGTTTCTGCCGGTAAACCATCCCTTCCGGCCCTGCCAATCTCCTGATAAAAACTCTCCACATTGTTGGGAAGATTATAGTGCAGGACCCAGCGGATATTGCTTTTGTCTATGCCCATTCCAAAAGCTATGGTAGCACAGATAACCTGGATTTCGTCGGCTACAAAGGCATTTTGGACTTTGTTCCTGAGATCAGGGTCGCAACCGGCATGGTAGAAAGCACACTTTATGCCCGACTTTTCAAGAAACTCTGCCAGATCTTCGGTTCCCTTGCGGCTCAGGCAATATAAGATACCAGGCTGACCCATTTGTTTCCGGACAAATTGAAGCACCTGTTTTTTACGCTCGGTCCCTGTGCCTACTGTCAGACTCAAATTGGGCCGGTCGAAACTCGATAGAAAAACCGGTGCATCCGGCATGTTGAGCTGTACCAGGATGTCTTTTCGGGTCACACGGTCAGCGGTAGCGGTAAGGGCAATCAGTGGGGTGTTGGGAAACCAATCTTTCAGATCTTTTAACTGCCTGTACTCGGGCCGGAAATCGTGCCCCCAGCTGGAAATGCAGTGCGACTCATCTACCGCAATAAGTGAAATGGGCAGAGCCTGCACAAATGGCAAAACACTTGCACTCAACAGGCGCTCGGGGGCCAGATACAACAGACGGATTTCACCCGAGGTACATCGTTTCCAGATATCATCCTGCTGCTGAAGGGATTGAGAAGAATTGATAAAGGCTGCAGAAATACCATTTTGCTGAAGTGCCTCAACCTGATCCTTCATCAGGGCAATTAGGGGAGAGATAACAAGTGCAATCCCTGGACGGATAAGTGCCGGGACCTGATAGCAAAGCGACTTACCCCCACCTGTTGGCATCAAGACAAGGCAATCTTCGCCACGAAGCACAGTTTCAATAATTTCCTGCTGGTGTGGCCTGAACCGGTCGTACCCAAAATACTCCTTCAGGATAGATATAGGAGAAAGAGCAAGGGGTTCCTCTACAGATTTTTTTTCCATTTTCGTTTAGTTTATTGGCCAAAAATGCAGTTTTTCTGAAATTACGCCAAAGACAAGAGTGGAATTCCAACCGGAAAGCGACATTTGCCCTCCTGTAGTTTATGAAAAAACTTATTTCCTATTGCCTTTTGGCTTTTTCTGTTTCATGCGGTTCAGAAATTTCTGAAAAAGAATTTTTGAATGCCTTTCGTCAATTGAGTGAACAAAGGATTCAGTTCAGAAAAAATATGAAAGCGCTGGGGGACAGCTCCTATTCCCACCGAAAATTTAGTCAGGAAGTATTGCTGGTCATTCAAAATGATACTTTAACCGACCTTGTGGCCAAACCTGAATACAAGGCATATAGTGATTCACTTCGGGATAAACTCCAGCATTCGGCCATTTTCTTTGAAGACCAATACCAGAGGAATAAACCAATTGTAAATCAATTTGAAAAAACTGAAATGCATCTGGATCGATTGGTGGAAGAAATTAAAGACGGCAGTTTATCTGAAAAAGAAGGTCTGGATTCTATCCGGCTGGTTCAGGCACAGCTGAACAATTACATCAAATGGAGCGACTCTCTTGTAAAAGTTTCTACCCAGAGGTATTGGGATTTCCGGAAAACCCTGATGGAACTGGACTACAATCAAAAAAACATCCAGATTCTGTATGCACCTCAAATATTTGAACTCAAAAAGAAACAGGATAATCTCCTGAAGTAACAAGCTCCGGATGGTTTGTGCAGGGTGAACAGACATCCCTGCATTCGACTTAAACCCATTCACTTCAGATTTCCTGCACCTGGATCCTCCAGATTTCTAATCAAAAACATTGACCAGATCAACTGGTTAGATTCTCCGTTCGCCCGTCATTCGGGAGGATTTGGTGCATAAAAAGCCCGGATTCATCGAAGTCCGATTCACCAATTTGGGGGCAAAAGGATATAGCAAAGGACACCAACGAAGTAAAAAATATTGAGGCCTGGCCTTAAAAATTTCAGGTGTCGAAGTGGCGTGTATCTTTGAAAATGTGTGCAGCCGGGTCTTTCTGTTGGAAAGGCCCGGCAAGCTTTTCTGGATTATTCGGAAAAACCTCCCCAATCTATTTTGTCAAACGAATCCACTGCGTATTTTCCGTAAAAACATCTGGAATAGAGGGATGTGTAGATTTTGCAAGAGGGGCAAAGTAGTAGCCATTTTGAATCCCTCTGCCCCAAAAAGCATGCATTTCGCATTGCCTGGCGTGGGTGTATATGGGATAGAAAAAGTCCAGCGTTCCGTTGGCTATCCGTTTTGGTATTTGCCATTCCTTGGGTGGAGTCTCAGTTTTCGGCCAGGAAACCTGAAAATTATCCACCACAAAATTATCCACATTTTCTACCACCATGGCTGCCCTGGCTTTTCGGGCGTCTTTGTTCATGGGGGAAAACTGCCAGCTCCGGATGGTATCTACACAAGGTACCGGATCTTCAATGAACGGATACTCCAGCCGGATATCCCTCAATGTCAGATTTTCAATTTTTCTGCCTGGTTCAGCGGTAATTAAAATTCTGCCATCTGTACGTGCCGTAAAGTTCTGGATTGTAACATTTCTTAGTTGGGCTTGCCTTCCTTCTGCGTCGTAATACTTATTTGTTGCTTCGATTTCTCCGCCATAAATGCCTCCTTCTTTCGATACCCTTTGAAACAAGCTGATATGAATGGGTCGGTTATAAAGAAAAGGTGCTTTGGTATCGCAGACAATATTTGAAACAAGGATATCTGAAATCACACCTGCTCCTTCGGCATAAATACCCAAAGCCCTGTTGCTGTTGGTGATGATGCAGTTGGAAAAGGTAACCTGACGAATATCTCTGAAGGATTCATTTCCAATTTTTAAGGCTGCGCAACTACACTCAATCACGCAATTGGTTACTGCAACCCGCTCGCACTCCCGGGAATCACCCATGGTTTTCAGACAAATGGCATCGTCGCAGGTTTTTATAATGCAATCTGAAATAACCACATCCTTACACCCTGATATGTCAATACCATCGCCATTGGGAGCGAAGAGGTTGTTTAATATTTTTATTCCGGAAACCCTGACCTGGTCACTGTCATATAAGTGCAAGGTCCATCCACCGCCTGTGGTAAGTGTGACTCCCGAAATGTCGATGTTCCTGCTATTCCAGACCTCCATCATCGGGCTTATTTTCTGATCTTTAGCCATGATCCACTGGGGATCGTCTTTTTCATTCCGTGGTTTCCAGAAAGCTGGACCATTGCCATCAATGATCCCTAATCCAGAAATCTGAACATCTGATGCCTCCTTAATCACAATTAAATGCCAGGGTTGCCTGTCTTTGTTGTGGCCCCATTTCAACGGGGTATAATCGGCCAGATTGGGAGAGCCAGACAGAGTTGCGCCTGCCATAATTTCCAGATGAACACGGGAAGGAACCATGAGGGTCCCGGTCTTGTAAATACCAGGTTCAACAATCACTTTTCCGCCTCCTTGCTGATGGGCTTTGTCAAGGGCTGATTGAATGATTTTAGTATTTAAAAAAACACCGTCACCGACAGCTCCCAATTCACGAATCCGCAGATCATTGTTAGCCCATCCCATCTGGGAACCCAAACCAAGAATACCTATAAAAAAAATTACCCGCCATATCATGGCGGGCAATTTAACAGGAGTCTGGAAGACGCAGTTAAAAACCTACGACAATTCTTTGCCGGACGGTCCAACCACTATTGACCATTTCAACCAGATAGACTCCCTTTGGAATAGAATGTAAATCCAAAATCTTATTTTCTGCTTTTAAGCCATCGGCGATAATTTTACCATCAGGAGAAACAAGTCTTATCCCTGTTTCCTCAACATCTTCGCTCATAATCTGATACTTGCGGCTTTCGCCCTGAACAACTGCCAGGAATGGTTTTTCCTTTTCTGCTTCCGAAAGATTAATAACCCGAACCGGCGACATTACAGGTTTTTCATCTCTTGAATTTGCTTCAACCTGGTAGTAAAAACGATGTTCGTTGGTTGGCAAAACGTCGGTCGATTCAAAATCACTGCGGCAATCGGCATCATCGAAACGTAGTTCTCCAATTTTTACCATACCTGATTTGCTACCTCTGAAAATATTGAACTGTGCTGTTCTGAGACACTCTGCCATTTTCCAGTTCAATTTTACCTGACCTCCTCTTCGCAATGTAGCCCTGAAATCCAAGAAGTTAAGTGGAAGCGGCTCTTCGCCACCTGCAAGGGCAAAATCACTAAAGCCTGTTAAACCAGAACGCCTGACCGAACCATCGGATTGCACCAGATTTGGAGTCGATTCTGTATTGTCAAGTGTTCCAAAAATAGACCATTCATTGGATGCCGTTGGCCTTTTATAAATACTGTAGGTAGGGAACATGCCTACGAATGAAGGATACAACCAAACATCGTAGGTAGCTGTTCCTGCATCAGGATTGATACTCCAATATCCTTCCGGTGCCACATTTGAAAAGTAAATCAAGCCGTCCAGAAATGGGTTCACTACAGAAACTACGGGATCTATATTTGGATCAGCTGCCTTAAATGAACAGGTAAGATATTGTAAACCAGTCACTGAAGTCAAATTTACATAAGACTTTTCCAGGGTAGTTGTGGTTCCAACCGGGAAGAAGTATGACTTCCCGGACTGTACTTTCTGTTTGATGGAACCTACAACCCATGAAGTAGGAGAATTGACAATAGAGGGCCCTGAAGAAAACTCGTTGGTCAGCAGGAAATTGTTCATCCTGAATTTTCCTTCTGTCAGGATCAGGGTTTTCTCCACTGAAACCGGTGCCTGGGCATCTGCTCCAAATGTTGAATTCATTTCCAGGTTGCCGAAAGTTCCTTGAACCTCAACCGGACCTGAAGGACCGGCAAGAGATACTTTTCCGGAGCCGGAGCTTGCGAATTTACCAGTCCCCGTTTTCACTTTTTCGGTGATGGTTACTGTCGCATTGGCCGTATTGACAAGGGTTGATCCGGTTTGATTCCAATCTCTGACAGTCGGGCCCATGTTAATGGTTAATTGCCCTGTGCCGGTTACGTTAACTTTATCAAAAGTTGTGGGCGTGGTACCACCTATTACCTGTGTGGTAAAAGAACCCGTAAAGTTGATCTGCGAGGCTGGATCTACATTCAGGTTGGCGACACCATTATTGATCCAGCTTCCTCCGTTCAGGTTTAGAATTGTTCCTGAAGGCATATTTAAGGTAGATCCTGAACCGAGCCGAAGACCTTTCACCACCGAGGTATTTCCATTCATGGTGATGGTTCCCTGCATATTGATAATCTGATTTGTTCCCGATTCAACAGAACCCGAGTGGATTGAGTTGATCAGGGTGATATCATTTGCACCAGTGTTCTCAGACTTAATATCACCCTGCATATTCACATTATCCATCTTAAGCTTAGAGCCACCTTTAACCAGAATCTTGGTATCAATGTAGTTGAGAATTCCCTGGACTGTCAGGTCTTTTAAGGTCAACTCCGGAATTCCATCCAAAGTGATGTAGTTCAGGTCATCTACCTCATTGGCCAGAAGCACAGAGTTGGGAGATGTTTTTGGCCTGATGGTGACTTTAGCATCTCCGTAAGTACAACCAGGTGTGAAAATTCTACGGAAAGTAGGTGGAGGAGCATACCAGCTAAGGTGAGAAGGCTGGGCAGTATTGCTGGTTACAAGAAGGGTAACATCCTCAGAATCGGTCCCTTTGAAAGCCAGCCATTCTGCCGCCTTGGCCAGATCAGAAAAAGTAGGTTTTGGCGAGGTTCCTCCTACAGTAAAAACAGATCCAAAATATGGAAGGTTTTCTACGAATAACAATTCAGACTGGCTTCTGGCCGATCCGCCTTTTTGCGCAGTATTGTTGAAACCATCCTGAGACGAACCTGCATTTGATTGTCCCAGCAGAGAAGGTCCCTGAAGGGCATTGATATTGACATCAGACTGGTTAAACCACATGACACCACCGCCACCGCCACCACCGGCACCAAAGTATCTTTTTCGGTCAGGAAAAGCTCCTTCCGGATCTGAGTCGCAAACAATAGGGATGGTGCTTCCACCATTACCACCATTCACCCGACCATTTACGCCATCCCGATGGTAATCTGCCATAAGTAAAATTGCACCGCCAGCTCCACCGCCACCTGCACCGTCACCAGCTGCACTTTCTCCGGTTTCACCTTTGGCAAGAATTTCTTTCCCATTGGAGGTCAGGGTATCGGTTCTGATGATGACGATTCCGCCCCCAAATCCACCAGCGCCTCCTGGTTGCATTCCAAAGTTGTCGTTGAATGCGTGGCCACCACCACCACCGCCGCCAAGGAAAATCCTGCTAAGCGCTGGTTGATAATAATAGGAAGTTGACCTAAGCACATTTTTAAATCCAACAGGCGTTGTTGGGTTTGTTCCACCTCCAAGTCCACCACGAAGGGCATCTTTGTCGCAAGGGGAAACAGTGGTTGAACAAGCGGAATTGGCGATTACGATGTAACTTGAAGATCCGCCGCGGCCACCATCCTGCCAGTTGGCACCACCGCCGCCGCCACCTTCAGGTTCAACCCCTCCACCACCTCCTGTGGCATACCTTCCTTTACCCCGCATTGCGGTAAGCGGAATATTGGTTATCCCTTCACCTTTCTGTCCTGCACGGGTATAAGTTGCAAAATTGAGGGCGTACTCCGCAGATGCTCCGCAAGTGGGAGCAACATCTCCTTTGTCACCAATCATACCCCCTGCAAAGCCCATACCGGTCATCCGGATGGAATCATTCAGATTCAGGTTTCCGTTGATTTCCATTACAAAAATACCTCCACGCTTTCCATTCCATTGCATTCCTGTTAGGCCTGTCATCGCAATTGCCTTTGCCTTGTATGCAGGTAAATCAAATGGCGCAACGGTAGGATCCGGGAATGTAATAAGAGGAGGAGCCACATACCCGGAACCTGGATCCAAAATCTCAACCTCTGTAACCTGACCCTGGGCATCTGTCCTTGCCTGAACACTCAATCCAACTCCCCCATTTACCGGAGTAATGGTGAATCCGGAAGTAATTACGGAGTTGGGAGGGTATCCCATTCCCCTTCTGGTAAGACGAACAGATGAAATTGTAGAAGAGTTTTTAACATTGTAATTGCCAGTATAAACCGGAACCCGGACCAACTGAACATTTCCCCAGGCATTGTACGATTTCTTAAGGCATCTTTGAAAGAAGACTACATCTCCTGCTACTGAATCAACCGTAAAAAATTCATGGTTCCCAGAATTTCCCATGCCAGTGATGTAGCCGTAGGTAACATCTGTCGGACTTGATGGCAAGGATACACTGGCACCTTTCATTTGAATGATCAGCGCTCTGTCGTTTTTAGCAAACTGACTTGCTTGTCCCGCAGCCACGGTGCAGGAAAGGGCACCGACCGGGATGGTCGAAGGGCCGGTTACTTCTGCATAGGCATTGATCACGCCTGTAATCCCAAGTGGATCCGGAAAAACCGTGATTGTTTTTGTGGCAGATGCTCCAGGACAAACACTTCCGATTGTCGTCAGGGTGAGTGTAACAGTGGATGCAGAAATTACGCTGGCTGTATAAGTTGCCGTTGAAGGTGTAGTACCAGCGTTGTTGTTAAAACTTCCTTCCGGGGCTGACCAAACTGCTCCGGTTGCAGAACCACCGAACAATCCGCCCAAAGGCGCTGAAGTGGCTCCCTGTACTATTGATGCCATCGCAGGACCAGCATCAACTGTAGGTGCAGGGGCAAAAATGATGCGCACAGCAGTAGAAAAACTGGTACAAACACCAGATTGAACCACCCTTCTGTACCAAACGGTATCGGTTGTAACCGGAGGACTAAATCCCTGGCCTGTCTCGCCGGAAATCAGTGAAAAGCCTGAAGTAGCGTTAAGTGTTGATTCTTGCCATGTGAAGGTATAGGCTCCTGTTCCACCTGTAGGATTTGTTCCTGTTAGTGGGGCTGGCAGTGAACCTTCGCAAATGATTTGGTTGGCTGTAACCAGATTATTTGCGATTACCGGCGTAATGGTGACTGCGATGGTGTCGGAATAAGACGCCGGACAAACTCCGGAAATAACCCTTCTTCTGTACCAACGATTGGCTGAAAGAACGGGAGGATTGTAGTTTATTCCCGTAATTGAGGCAGAACTAAAGGTCGTTCCATTGCTTGAAACTTCCCACAGATAGGCATAGGTTCCGGTCCCTCCGGTAGGAATTGAACCTATCAGGGTTGCTGGTGCTGTTCCGCTGCAAATGGTCTGACTTGCAGAAGCATCGTTATTCATAACCCGAAGGTTAATGGTAATCTTAATGACCCCGGATGTGGAGCTACATAAATCTGACGTGATTTTTCTGCGGAACCAGGTGTCCTGCGTAATGGGCCCGGGTGCATAGGTTTGGACATTAGATCCGGGGATAGGAGAAAAACCAGCGGATGCACTTGTGGTAGATGATTCCCACTCGAAAGTATACGATCCATTACCGCCTGTTGGTGCAGTTCCTGAAATGGGGGTTGGGATATTGCCTGAACAAATCGTTTGGTTTACACCAATGGAGTTGTTGGCAATGGCCGGGACAACGGTGATTTCAACAGTATCTGAATAGGAAGGAGGGCAAACACCAGCCGTAACCCGCCGGCGGTACCATCTTGTAGATGTGAGCGAAGGAACATTGTATGTTATTCCTGTACTGCCCGTAGAGGTAAAGGGTCCGATTGAAGAAGTTGCTACCTCCCAAAGATAAGAGAACGCTCCTGTTCCTCCTGCCGGAGTGGTTCCGGTTAAAGGAGAAGGCACAGTTCCACCGCAAATGATTTGCGGACCTGAAATGGAATTGTTGGTAACAGGTTGATTAATGGTCACCATTACAGCCGAAGAAACCGAGGTACAGACACCTGAATTTACCCTTCTACGAAACCATGTGTTTTGTGTAACGGGTAAGGTGTAAGTAAGGGTTTGATTTGTCTCTCCGGAGATTGTGGCGAATCCCAATGTTGAACTTGTTGTGGAAATCTCCCACTCGAAGGTATATGTTCCTGTGCCTCCTGTTGGCAAAGAACCTCCGAATGGAGCCGGGTTTGTGCCGGTGCAGATGGTTTGATTGGTAGTGATTGTATTTGTGCCTATTGCTGGAACAACAGTAATTTGAATTGTATCAGAATAGCTCACCGGACAAACACCTGAAGTAACCATTCTGCGATACCAACGGTTTGATGTCAACACAGGAGGCAGATAATTCAGGCTGGTGGCCGATGCAGAAGAAAATGGACCTGAAGCAGAAGTTGCTACTTCCCACAGGTAAGCATAAGAAGTGCCATTGCCACCGGTAGCTGCTGGGCCTGTTAAATTTGCAGGTTGGGTATTGGCGCAAATGGTCTGATCGGCAGTTACGTCATTTCCAAGGATGGGCTGATTAACTGTGATGGCAATTGCAGCTGAAATACTTGGTGGACAAGGTCCCGCTGTTACAACCCTCCGAAACCAGGTCGTTTGGGAGAGGACGCCCGGACTAAATCCCTGAGAATCTGACAAGGGGATTGCAGTAAAACCAGTTGAGGCAGAAGTCGTGGAAGACTCCCAAACGTATGAATAAGGGGCAACACCACCTGTGGGCAAAGAGCCTGTCAAAGGTGCCGGAGCATTTCCGGAGCAAATTGTTTGTGCGGCAGAAATGGTATTGGAACCAATAACAGGACTTACAGTAATCTTTACCGGTGCGGAAAATGAGGTACATACTCCCGAGATAACTCTTCTACGATACCATCTTGTGACAGGCAATGCCACAGATGGACTAAATTCTTGTGTTGTGATGCCGGCCGCAGTGTATCCGGTTACTCCGGGACTTGTTGTGGTGGTTTCCCAATAATACAAGTAATTTCCAGTTGCACCTGTTGGAACCGAACCAGAAATAAATCCTGGCACAGTTCCAGTGCAAATGGTTTGATCTGAAGAAATATTATTTCCTTCAATAGTTGGGGTAACTGTGATTTGAACTGCATTGGAAGTTACTGAGGGACAAGGCCCTGAGGAAACAATCCGCCTGAACCAGGTGGTTTGGGAAAGTGGCCCGGGTGATAAGGTAGCAGACTCCGCTCCTGAAATTACGGAGAAGCCGGAAACTCCATCTGTGGTGGAAGACTCCCAGACGTAGGTATAGGTTCCTGCACCCCCTCCCCCACCGGGTGTGCCTCCAAGATTTGCAGGATTTACCCCTTCACAAACTGACTGATTGGCCGTAATCGTATTGGTAATGAGCGGGTTAATGGAAACAAGAACAACATTAGAATAATCTACACAACCGTCAGAAGTTACCCTTCTGAGATACCATCTGTTTCCGGTAGTGGCACTGGGGGTATAATCCTGAGAAGTAGCTCCGGCAATGGTCGAAAAGCCAGCTACTGCACTTGTGGAAGATACTTCCCAGTTATACGTAAAAGTTCCTGAACCTCCTGTAATGACTGGAAGTGATCCTGTCAGGTCAACCGGAATATTTCCAACGCACATGGTTTGGTTATCGGCAATGGAGTTGTTGGAAATGGTTGCATTGCTAAAAACCACAGTGACAGCAGTTCTTGAACTTTCTTCTCCACCGACGGTTTGAGAAACATAATAAATTCCACCATCCACAACCGGGTCACCTGAGGTGAGAAGTGTTCCTCCGGTGGCTGCAGTATACCATTTGAGGTTTGTTCCTGTTGCAGTTAGGCTGCCAACCGTAGGACTTACTGTCGAACAGAAAGTCTGTGTCGCAGAAGCGGACGGTGCAGCGGGGACTGAAGTCACCCGAATATTGTCTAACTCGATGGTGGCCTGTCCCGCATTGAATACAAATTTAATTCCACGCAACGACCTGGCAGGATCTGCTGCGTCGGTTTCATCGAAAGCCAGGGTATTGCCGATCCATACATCCTGTTTATCGTTGGCAACGGTTTGGATGGAGCCATCCGGGCCAAGGTAGGTGAACGTGCTTCCGTGGTTGTTGATGTACCAGCGTACAGTTTGGGTACCTGTGAAAAGAGCTGTGCTTGCCGAGTTTGCGGCATTTCTAAGCGAAAATTCGCCCGGATTGGATGTCCAGTTTACACCAAGGGTTGCATGAGCGCTCGCTTCACTCCCATATGTAGAAGTGGAAAAACCAAAACCCATCTGAAAAAAGGCACCGTTGGTCTGGGCCACACTATTATTCGAAACCGCCAGATCGAAAGCATAACAAGCCATGGTAGGGATAGGAGAAAAATCAGTGCTCCTGGTGAACATAGCTGCATTGCCCGAACGATTGAAAGTCAACTTCTGGGTTCCGGCTGGCACCTCGTAAGAAGCTCCCGCTCCATTGGAACCGATCATGTTAAACTGACCAGAGTTAGGTGAGCCTGCACAATATGGCGCCGTTGTGGTTGATGCAGATGATGTAAGCGCAAGCGGCGTATCAAATGTTTGTTGGTACAACTGGCCAAGCACGGGCGATTCAGAAAATAAAAAAAGCCATCCCAGCAAAGCCAGAACGGGAATTTTACGGGCTTTGTCTCCCTGGCAAAGGCCCGCAGATTGGACAAAAGTGGCGTTCAGATTTATCATGATCAGGTCGAAAAAAGTGAATTTACCCAAGCTTGTTTATTGTCCCCAACAAGAAAATCCTGCCCTTTGCAGAGAGGTCAATCCTGGATTCTCCCATTAAATCAGGGGAAAATTCCAATGTAAGATTTCCGTTTGAATTGTGGATACCCACATGGGTATGCACAAAGCTAAGAGGATAATTAAAAAGCATGCGTAAGGTTGATGGTCAAATGTTCTGCAAAGAAAATCAACAAAATTGGAAATTGAAAATAAATTCTAAAAAAAATCACATCTTTTTCCAGACTTAGGCCTTCGTCGGGACTTTTAACCCAAGTGTTGAGTGTTATTTCATCAATAGTTCAATGTCAATCTTGGAATTTCAATATTTTTTCTTGTAAAAAGAAAATAAAAAGGCTGAATTTTTTAAATACAGCCTTTTTAAGCCACAGTCCAAAATTTGGCTTTGCAATGTTATGAAGCCTGGTCTCCCGGAAGAAGACCTATGTAGTTTTCTGGCCTGATTTTTAAAAGTTCCATTTTCACTTCCTCTGAAACCGCAAGTGAATGAATAAAGGTCACCAGGTCTTCCATTTGCATCCGGCTTCCTTTTCTACTCAGGTTTTTCAGTGCCTCATATGGTTGTGGATATCCTTCCCTGCGCAAAACCGTTTGTATCGCTTCCGTAATAACTTCCGGGTGATTGGCCAGGTCTTCTGAAATGGTATTTGCATTTACCTCGATTTTACCTAATCCTTTTTGAATGGATTGATAAGCCACCAAACTATGGCCAATGGGCACTCCTATGTTTCTTAATACAGTACTATCGGATAAATCACGCTGAAGTCTTGAAATGGGCAACTTGGATGAGAAGTGATGAAAAAGAGCATTAGCAAGACCCAGATTTCCTTCCCCGTTTTCAAAATCAATCGGATTGACTTTATGCGGCATGGCTGAAGATCCTACTTCACCTGCCTTGACTTTCTGCTTCAGATAATCCATAGAAATATACTGCCAGACATCTCTGCAAAAATCAATCAGGATGGTATTGATGCGGGCCAGACCATCGAAAAATGCCGCCAGCCCGTCGTAATGCTCAATTTGGGTTGTAAATTGCTGCCTGTCCAGACCAAGATCTCCAATAAATGTATTGCCGAAAGCAACCCAGTCCGTCCCCGGATAAGCCACCTGATGGGCATTAAATCCCCCGGTTGCACCCCCGAATTTTGCCCCAAACTTCAACTGATCCATCCCGGAAATTTGCCTTCGGAGCCGTTCCTCAAAAACAAGGATCTCCTTTCCAAAACGGGTTGGACTTGCAGGCTGTCCATGGGTTCTGGATAGCATGGGCAGTTCTTTCCATTCAGTTCCCAGCAAAAGCAGTTCTTCCCTGATTTCCTCCAAAGCCGGCCGGATCACTTCCTGAAAATTCTCCATCAGGGACAAGGGTATGGCCGTATTATTAATATCCTGGGATGTAAGACCAAAGTGGACAAACTCCTTCCATGCCTGCAAACCAAGTTCATCCATTTTCTCCTTTATCCGGTATTCCACAGCCTTTACGTCATGGTTGATGGTTCGCTCTATTTGCTTCACCTTTTCAGCATCTGCCATATCAAGGTGCCTGGCCCAATTCCGAAGTAGTTCTGCAGAAGTAGAAGGCAAGGGTGGGCAGTTTTTTAGATCAAGGTTGGAAAAGGCGATCAGGTATTCCACCTCCACCACAATCCGGTAACGAATCAAAGCGTACTCTGAAAAAAATGGAATAAGAGAGCGGACCTGGGCTGAATAGCGCCCGTCAAGTGGCGAGATGGCCAGCAAAGGGTTGGGATTCATTCTGAAAAATCAAAAGGCAAAATTGGGCAAATCCTTTTTTCCTGTCCGAAATATCTTGGCACATAGACATACCCAGCTATTTTCGCGGCCTAACCGAAACCAAAATGTCGATCAAAAAGCTGGCAATAGCCGGACTATTCTTATTCTATGCCATTCAGCCAATCCTTGCCCAGCCTGGCCAATTGGCGGCAAAAGAAGGTCTCCAAAATTTTACAATCTGGCAAAACAGACCCCCTTTGGAAACCATTCAGGCCGTAGGTCATCAGGTCATCAGGTCAACCCCTTTTCAATATAAACTCCAACTGGAAAAAGCGTCTGCTTTGTTTGACTTTATCAAACCTGTTGATTTTGGCCGGAGTTTTGGGCAGCGGGAAGATGCCTATGCAGTAGCACTTTCCGAACTGATAGCTGCCAGGGACACCACCATTTACCTTGAAGTGAGCCACAACGATGCCTTGACAGTTTTTTTAAACGGAATCGAAGTCTATAGAAAAGAAGGCAAAAGGTCTTTTCAGGCCATACCACACGAACGCCATATTGAACTCACAGATCGCTTCAAGGCCGACCTGAGAAAGGGAAAAAACACCCTTTATTTAAGATCAGAAACAAAAGGCAACCGCTGGCTGGTGTATCTTCAACCTCAGCAATCTACCATTGAGTTCAGCCCGGTGCAAGGCCTTCAACTCAGCATTGCAGGCATTCCTGGTGTTGACCGATCCATTGCTGAACTAAGCAACTGGCTGATCCTGGGCCCGTTCTCCAACACCAACCCGCCACCGGTTTTGCCTGGAAATCCATTTGTCATAGGAAAAACCTACCCAGGGCTGGATGGACCTGCAACCTGGACCATCCCCAGAACAGAAATCTGGACCAATGTCCTAAACCCCCACCCCCTATGGGGCACCTTGTACAACTATAACTACCATACCGCCGGCCTGGCCTGGGCTATGGGAAATCTGGGGAAAACCACCGGAAATCAGGCATTTAAAGACTATGTTTTCCGGTATTGTGACTTTATGCTTGAAGCAAGGGAAATGGTACAATATCAATACCAGCAATTGCATGGCTTTCGGTCAGTCCAACACCACCTTATCAATACGCCTTTACTTGATTTTACCGCAGCCCCTACCCTGCCTTTCGCCTGGGCACTTTCCGAATACCCTGATTTCGCACAACGGAAAGCCTATCTCGACAGAGTGGAAGAAATAAAAACCTACCTCAAAAAAGAACAGGTCCGGCTCCCTGATGGCACATTTACAAGGGAAACGCCCGAAAAAATGACCACCTGGGTAGACGATATGTTTATGGGAATCCCCTTTCTGCTCCATGCTGGAATGGCAGCTACAAGCCCTCAGGAAAAAACCGAATACCTCAATGAAGCGGCCCGTCAGGTTTTGGGATTCAATAAACAAGTTTTTGATGCCAAAGATCACCTGTACCATCATGCTGCATATTCAACGCATGGTTCCAAAATACCCTATTGGAGCCGGGCCAACGGATGGGGTATTTTTGCCACAAGCCTTGTTTTGCAGCAACTCCCCAAAAACCATCCTTCCTTCAAAACAATCCTGGCACACTTCAAAAATCATTGTGAGCAACTTGTTGGCCTTCAGGATAAAAAGAGTGGCTTCTGGCACCAGATACTTAACGATCAGGAATCATATCTGGAGACATCCGGCACTGCAATTTTCACCATGGCCCTTGCCAGAGGGCTTAATGAAGGCTGGCTGAAAGGGAAAAAATATGAAGAAG
>JBIPNA010000280.1:0-5164 GCA_044375665.1 Catalimonadaceae bacterium | reverse complement strand
CAGTGCCTTATCTTGCCTTTGGTTTCTTCCTGTTTGTCAATTGGCTCGCCAACCACGACATCACTCCATTTTATGTTTACGGCCTGGTTATTCTGGTTCTTGTGGTTCTGGATTATTTGAGCCACGGAAATCCCGCAAGGCAACTTTTATTGTTTTCTCTTGCCGGAATAACCTCGCTTTTTGTTGGAATGCTGGCAGATGGGATGGTTTCTGTCTACGCTTTCATCAGTGTGGGGCTTTTCTGCTCTACCCTTTGGCCCTGCATTTTCACGCTTGGAATTTCCGGTTTGGGAAGGCATACCACCGAGGGTTCCAATTTCCTCATTATGATGATTATGGGCGGTGGCTTTGTAAGTCTCTTACAAGGTGTGGTAGCCGACGAAGGTCTGCTGGGCATTCAATGGTCCTACCTGGTTGGGGTACTTTGTTTCTCTTACCTGGCTTTTTATGCCTGGAGGGTTTCCGGTATTCTCAAAAAACAAGGTGTCGCTTTCGAAGCTGTGAAGGGAGGCGGTCATTGATAGTGAACTGTTTATAATAAAAAAAGGCATCCTGACCGGGTGCCTTTTTTATTGCCAGAACCATCGTTATTTAGTTCGTTAAGGAGTTTAGTGGATAAATCTCTTCCACTGCACACGTCCGGCACCATCACAAACTGCCAGGGAATATATCCCGGCGGGCAAAGCCCGAAGTTGAATCCTAATTATTCCCGATTCAGCAAGTGCCCAATCTGCCTGGAGTTTCCTGCCTTGACTGTCTAAAATCTTTACATCATTTATATGTTGTCCTCCTGTTTCAAGCACCAGCTCGTTCGAGGCTGGATTGGGATACAGCAGGTAGGAGGGAGGTTTTGAAGCAGAAGTTACGGAGGTCGTACTGCAAAGTACTTTGGAAAAATACTTCCAGATTTCGTTCAAAAAAGCATAGGGGACACTCTGGCTTGAGGAACTATTCCCCATCCGGACAAGTACCAGATTTTGAGAAGGAACCACCGCAAGAATTTGTCCGTTTTTTCCGATGGCTGCATATAAGTCGGAAGGAGCATCCGGGGAAATGGGTCCGGGAAGCGGAAATGGTACCGTTGGGGCCATATAACTTGATTTTCCATTGAGCCACCATAAATATCCATAAGATAAATTCAGGTTTTGGGAGCTCTGGGTTGACTGACGGATAAAGGCCGTATCCTGAAGCAAAGCTGTTCCATTCCAGTTAAACTTATTCAATGCCAACAGGCCAAACCGGGCCATCGACCTTGCTCTGCTCACAAATACATTGTTAAAGCCACTTTGGAACCAGGCCCCGGTGATACCGGTTTGGTTTTTAAGGCGGGTTTGGGTGTATGAATTATAAGATTGATTACTGGCATTTTCTACCACCTTCTCTAAAAGTGTATAAGGAGCATTGTGATAAGCCCACCGGCTTCCTGGATTGGTTAAGAATTGAAGGCAGGATGGAAGGGTACAATCATCGTCAGGTACATTGTCATTAAGACCTGTAGTCATGGTGAGGTGGTGGCGGATGGTAATTTGCCTTTCCTGTGCCGGGGTCAGTGAAGACCAGCCTGTCCCAAGGAACCGGGAGCTGGAATCGGAAAGCTTCAGCAAATTTTCCTCGGCGGCCTTTCCGATAAGAAAGGAAGTCAGGGTTTTCCCTGCTGAAGCCCAGTACCAACTGCTGTCGGCAGTGAAAGTGCCGAAGTATTTTTCAAGAACAATCTTCCCCTTTGAAAGAACCAGGAATGCTTTTGTGTTTTCTGCTTCCAGGTACTGATATAAACTATCGGTTTTTTCCGTGCACCAACCCAGGCTGGTCGGCGAAAGTGTATCCCAGAAAGCATTGGGATTGGTTGGTGGGAAATACAAATTTTGAGCCCATCCTTTCCCGAATAGAAATACCTGAATGAGTAAAATGCTGTAGATGATTTTCATGTTGGTTGTGAAAAAGTCGCCCTCTGAAAAAACAAAAGGAGAAAGGTTTAATTTGAATGTTAAAAATGCACCTTCCTAGAAATTCGGTTTGAACCTGTACCTGAAACAATCTGGAAAATTCCGGAACGGCTTATCTTTCTTAAAAAGTCTCAAATATCAGTTCATAACCTTGTTTTGCTCAGGTTTATTTCATGTTTCCTTATGGTATTTTGCCCAAAATAAATAACCATGTGGTTAACAAAAACCAGGAAAAGGAGTGCCAGGACATTGTTCATAATTGAAAATGATCCTCTTCGGAAGGGCGAAATTCAAAAGGCCCTGGAACATCAGACAACCTGGAACCTTTCATTTTTCGAAAGACCAGAAGATTGTCTTGAAATGGCTGCCCGTACCAATCCAATGGCCATTTATCTGGATATTGACCATTTCACTTCATCTGGCATAGTGGATAAGAAGGCACTTGATTTGATCGACGCATTGAAGAAAACCTCTCCAGATACCGAAATACTCGTTTTCTGCGATTCAGACAAGGAGCATGCAGCTTCCCAAATACTTGATCATGGTGCTCTGGATTACATTGTTTTGAATCAACATCAATATGCCCGCCTCGAAAGTGAACTAACCTGGCTGGAATCTGTGCTTGATCAAAGGGAGGAGGACCGGAAAATGAAATTGTTCCTCATAGCTTTAAGCATTGGCATGTTTCTGATGTGCCTTTTGCTTATTTACCTTGGCTATAAAGGGTATATCAAAGAAGGATCCAGCCCGGATCTTCTTATCGGGGATTGATTATTTTCCAATCACAAAAAATACGCCGAATTGATATCCGGAATTGTCCAGGTATTGGTGAAGTCTTAATTCCGACTCATACAATTGTCCCTCGGCGTCAAACCTGCGGACGCTGTATTTGATGCTGTGGCGACTTTTAAAAGTAAACTGACGGTTCACATAAACCCCTACTACTTTCCCAAAAAGGATCCGGATCCCTCCCAGCCCTCCGGTGTATCCAAAGGTATTGGCTCTGGAACGATACGTTACTTCCACAAACCGGTTATCCAGGGCATTATATTGTAAGTCAATCTGCGGGATGGTCATCCCCCGAAGTCCGGCCTGAACCTCTCCTGAAACCACCAGCCGGATTTGGTCTTTCCAAATGCGCACAGGGAAATTCCAACCAAGGTTCAATCCGAAACGGGAAGAATTAAATCCTCTTCGAACCCTGTATGAAGCAGCACCAGCAATCTGGGCAAACCTGGCTTCCTGAAAACCAAGTCTCTGAAAATCATAGTGTATTCCTGCAAATAAGCCTTTGTAAGGGCAATAATCTACCCCAAGATTTATTTGGTAGCCTTTTTCAGCCAATAAACCTTTGGGTTCTGAGGAGGCCAGATCAGGCCCCGGTTTCAACGGACCTGCAGCCATTTTAAACATGCCGGTTTTTTCGAAGAACGAAAGGTCAACCTGTGCTGTTGAGGGGATAGCCAGGAAAAAAAGACTTCCCAGAAACAGGATCGAAATATGGATTTTTGTCAGGCCCATCAATAATCGAAGTAAAGATCCAGAAAGGTGTCGGTTTGGGCAGGAATGGGCTCAACCTGAAAATAAGCCCTGGGGTAAAACCTGTTTTGAATGTCTTTGGTGGAAAGAAGAATTTCAGTGAGGAGAAAAGGCGGATTTTCAGCATCCCCGCTTCGGAAGACCCTGAATTTGAGGACTTCGTTGGCCGAAAACTGAACAAAATCGAAGATATAACCATCCCTGAAATCGTTGGCCCTGCGGTATTTTGTTGGAAAACTCGAGGGATTACGCATTTCAGTCCTTCCAACATAGGCATTGTTTAAAAAGTACTCCACATAAATTCTTGAACTGCGCTGGCCGGGCGGAAGGCTGAGATTCATAGAATCCAAAACAATCCTTTTCGGTGCAGGCAAAACCAGGACAGTTTGAACAGCCTCATCAAAGCTTCCATTGGTGCAGGTTCCCCTAAGGCGAACATTGTATGTGCCTGCTTCCTGAAATATATGGACAGGATTGTCATTGCTGCTTTCCTGGCCATCTCCAAAGTACCAATAAAACTGATTGCTGCCTTTGGAACGGTTGTCGAAACGAACCTGGGTCGGTGCAAAATTGTTGTTGTTGGTATGACCGAAATTGAAACTGCTTTCAATGGGAACGGAAGCCAGTGCAAGTTCGGGAAGCTGAATGGCAATGCTATCCCTGCTAATTTCATTTTCCACCTTAAACTTGACCGTGTAATTCCCTGGGTTGGCATAAATGTGGTTGGGATTTTGATCGGTTGAAGTCTGACCATCGCCAAAGTCCCAGAAATAACGGACTGTCCCCAGTTTATTCCTTGTTGTCTGCTGGAACTGAACCGGATAAGGAGCTACACAATTTTTTATCAGATAAGTGGCTGTATCAATTTCAAGGGGAGGTGGGGGTTCCCTGAAAACTGTCCATCCCTGAAATGCATCCTTTTTGCAGGAAAACTGGATTATGGCCAAAAAGGCCAGAAACGCAGCCCTGAACCGGGTTGGGTAGGATTTTTGAACGAAAATATGTCCCATGGCAGTGGCTCTGCTGTAGGGTACAAACATACAAACCCTATCGCAATGTTTCCTGGTTTTTCCATCCCAGAAAGGGTTCTTTAATACATCAGGGTGATGCCTGATTTACCGAGAGGTACCGACAGAATAACAACTTGAAATTAAATAGGAGGGCAGAGTTTATAAAACAAAGCGAATGGTTGAACGACCTGCGAGGAAATCCCAAATCTTTGAGATTTCATGAAAACCAGGTACGCCATGCCTTATCTTAACTTTCTGAAAATCAGAACCGCTGTTCCCCTCAGGTCAGATTGCTCTCATCTTATTTCCTTTGGCATCATGGGTAACTTCAGCCAATCCAAGCGCTTCCATCAGTGGAGGAATGTACATTCCAAACCTTCCCCGCAGGCCTTTTTTCAAACCATACCAGCCTCCCACAGGGTTGCTTTCAGATCTTCCCCAGGCCTCAACAGTTCCTTCTTTGGCTGGCTTTTGTTCATCAGCACTTCCAAGTTCCATCCAATCGCCATGTTGTTTTAACATTTGATGCAAATCATGAAGACATTGAATGTTGTAGAGCAAAACGGTTTTGCCAACCGTGCAAACCAGGACCTCCTGCCCATCTTTGGTATCCACATGCATGGTGTATTCTGAGGTTTGAGGTGGGGTTTTTAGTGCCAGGGGCGCTTC
>JBIPNA010000019.1:0-19112 GCA_044375665.1 Catalimonadaceae bacterium | reverse complement strand
CGGCTTCACGGCCGCTTTTTTTATGCCCTCAGGTTTTTAAAGGATTACAACCATAATGGAACCTTGGGCCCTTTATACAAGCGACAAGAAGACCTTGCAAAACCACCAACCAAAAGGGCAAAGAAGTCCGATGAAATGCCACAAGGGCAAAAAAAAGAGCTGCTTACAGTAAGCAGCTCTTTCGGAGAAGTTTAAATAAAGACTAGTTCTCGGCTTTCACGTTAATGGTAACTTCGCCGGCAACACCATCTACAATGCTCTGAATATGAATCAGGCCCATTTTACCTGCCTTATTTTTGAAAGCATAGACCTTATCGGTTTGGATGTTCACTTTCTGAACTGTTCCTATCGTCACTCCGGTGAACAATGAAGACCAGGATTTGGACTCACTCAGAAAATCGGCGGGAGCAATGGCAGTCTCTACAAAGTAAGACTCTTCAGCACCAGCTGGTACACCTGCCAGTCCATCTGTACCACGTTGCTTGTAAGAAAGAATAGTAGCAAGAGCCAGAGGAGATCCAAGTGCAGCATACGTAATGTCAACACCAGCAGGGGTTGCACTCGCATTGGTACCAGATAGTACTGTTCCTGTTGCAGAGTTAAAATAAGACCCATTTGAATTGGATTGGGCTCCCAAAAGTTTGGCAGTATAGAAATTCACAACTTTTCCTTTAAATGTAGCAGTTGTAGTTCCGCCTGAATTAGCAGCAGCCACGCTCAGTGTCCACTCTGTTCCACGCTTTGCATCAGAAGGAAGGGCAATTTTAACGACCTCTGTCCCTGCGTAATCATCTTTAATGTCTGAATTCTTTGTGTAATTCAATTCGGCGTTGGCGTTGTTGGCATCCTTTACAGTTACTGTCTTAGAAGCACCACCATTGTCTGTGTAAACCAAAGTTCCTTTCAGAGACGTAAAATCTACTGTAGAAGAAAGTGTCATTGTGAAATCAACAGTTTCTCCGGAATTGAATGAACCTGACGCTGCACCACCGGAAGTGAAAGTCAGGGTCGGAGCGGGTGAATTTTCTTCGTCTTCTGAACAGGAAGAGAAACCAAGAAGACCTGCGAAAAGCACATAGGTCAAGTACTGAAATTTCATTTTCATAGAATTTTTGTTTGAATTGTAGGGCAAAGTAACAGAGATGCATGGATACCTTGCAAACGATTTTCCAACGAATCCATCAAATTGTTTTTAATTGGCATTCGTTTGCATTCATTAACACGATTCAATTGGCGGTGGTAAAAGGTCATGAATTCAGGGTATTTATTGTGTTATGCCTGATTATTTTCGGGTCGTGCAGAAGCACCGGCATTCACAAAGGCAAGCGTATGCCAAAAAATGGCCCTATTCCTTGTCCGATAAAGGATTGCTGATTACAATAAAAATCAACCTCAATTTAACTTATGCGTTTCTGTTTCTATTTCGGATTTCTTTTTTTCCTGATTACCTGTCATGTCCAGGCCCAAAAAAAGACAATCAAAAAACCAGTCAAACCTACTATCAAGGCTGTTGAAAAGGAGGCTCCCAGAAATGACAATTTTGTGGTGACAGAAACACAGGAGGCCCGGTTTTCAGGGACCGATGAAGAGCTGGTGACTTACTTCATGAAGAATATTCAGTTCGACTCAGCGTCAGTTTCGGCAAATGCAGAAGGTGAAATTCTCCTGAGTTTTACTGTAAATCCGGATAGTACAGTGACGAACCCTACCCTTGTCCGAAAATTCGGATATGGTGTAGATGAGCAGGTTTTAAAGTTGATTCCGGCATTAAAGTTCATTCCAGCCAGGATGAACGGGGTTTTGATCCGGTCGACCCATATGATTTCCATCCCGCTGAGGGCCTACTTCAAATAGTTTTTGCTGTCCTGGCAAATCTAATTTTGAATCATGGATTTTAGGTTTGGAGTTAAAGACTCAATCCTTTTTCTTTGCACTCCTTTTTTCGAGAACAGATAACGAATGGCCATCATAACCAAAATCAGGGAAAGAGCAGGACTAGCGGTTGGAATCGTAGCCCTTTCCCTTGGACTTTTTGTAGTTGGAAGCGATCTACTGACGCCCAACTCCAGCTTATTCAACTCCGACCGTACGGTTGGTGAAATCGACGGCGAAAAAGTCAGCCTCGAAGAATACCAAAATGAGATTGCCCAATTGGAATACGAATACCAGTTGCAGCAAAACAAAGCCCCGGGAGAACCCGAAATGCAGGGTATCCGGGAACAGGCCTGGTCTCAGCTTATTTTCAAGAAAGTCTTCATTCCACAGGCGACTTCAGCCGGGGTGCAGGTTTCGGATGAAGAGAAGATAGATATGATCCTTGGAAAGAATCCACATCAAGCCATTAAATCAACTTTTGTCAACCAGCAGACCAAAGAGTTTGATAAGTCGATGGTGGAGAACTACCTGAAGAATATTGACAAGGCACCACCTCAGCAAAAACAGGCATGGTACAATTTTGAGGCAAAACTCCCTGATGACAGAATCCGTACCAAATATGAATCCCTGCTGACCAAAACCAATTATGTAACTACTGCCGAAGCAAAACGGGAGTATGAAATTCAAACAGCCAAAGGTGATTTTGAATACCTGTTTGTTCCTTTCTCTTCTATTGCTGATTCGACAATCAAACCAACCGAGGATGAATTAAAGGAATATCTGAAGGCGCATCAATACAAATATAAGTCTCAGGATACCCGCACATTGGAATATGTTCAATTCATGATCCAACCCAGCAAAGACGACTCAGCCTATTTTGCAAAAGAGCTGGCAGATCTGAAGCAGGAATTTGAGGCAACCACAGACGATACCGTTTTTGCGAAAAGCCGTACGGATGGCAAAGAATTCTACAAATCAATGAATGTGAGTGACCTTCCCAAAGAACTTTCAAACAATCCTGATTCTTTGTTAAAAGGGAATGTTTACGGTCCTTATTTGTCTGGAAGCACCTACACTTTGTTTAAACTTGTAGACAAGTTGAACGAAGGTGAAAGTTTTGCCAAAGCCTCTCACATCCTGTTCAAAGCCAATAGTCCTGACGACACATCAAAAGCAGCTGCCAAAAAAAGGGCTCAGGCGGTATTGGCCAGAATTCGAAAAGGAGAATCCTTCGAAGATATGGCCCGCCAGTATGGAACCGATGGAACAGCTTCTCAGGGTGGAGATCTTGGTTGGTTTGGCGAAAACAGAATGGTAAAACCATTTCAGGATGCGGTATTCAATTACCCGAGCAGAGGTTTATTGGCAGATGTGGTTGAAACAGATTTTGGCTACCACATTATCAAAGTAACTGAACCAAAAACCAATCTGAAGTACAAAGTGGCAAGCATCTCAAGAGACATTTCTGCAGGAGATGAAACCAAGAAATCCATTCACCGGACGGCAGATGAATTCAAGAGCGTGGTAAAAACGGCTGCAGACCTTGATTCAGCAGTAAAAAAGAATTCCAAGTTGACCAAAATGACAGCCAAGATGCTTCCAAAGAATGCAACTTATATCAATGAAATTTCAGATGGAAGGAGCATGGTGGTCTGGGCTTTTGGAGATGAAACCAAAATGGGAGACCTGAGATTGTTTGAATTGAACGACAGGAATGTTGTAGCTATGGTGACCAAGCAATCTAAGGAAGGAGAAGCCCAGCTTGAAGACGTCAGAGAACAGCTTCAGCAGGAAGTGATCAAAGAAAAGAAAGCCAAGATGGTCATAGCCAAACTAAAAGGAAAAGACATCAAATCGATGGCAGCTGCCTATGGGCCGGGAGCTTTAAGCAACGTTGCCGCCGGAATAACTTTAGGATCAGGCAATTTTGGAGATTTTGGATTTGACCCGATTGCTGTGGGTATTGCCATGGGACTTAAGCCCAATGCTATAACAAAACCATTCGTTTCCGACAATGGAGTAGGTGTCATCAAAATGAATGCTTTTACTCCTGCGCCTGAAACAAAAGACTATTCTTCCTACAAGACTCAGATAGAGCAAAAGAATCAGTCCAAAGGCCAGTATTACATTCTTGAAGCCTTGAAAGAAATACTGACCATCAAGGACAATCGTGTAAAATTCATGTAGTCTGAAGGTAATTCATTATGAAATAAAAAAGCCTCCATATGGAGGCTTTTTTTATTGTCCTTACCTGACATTAACCCAATCAACGGGATGGGAAAACACTCCCTGACTAAGGAATTCGGGAGTACCAGCTTCAGGTTGATAATTGCTTTCCCAGCGTGCAACAGGCGGCAAACTCATTAAGATAGATTCGGTACGACCATTGGTCTCCAGGCCAAATCGTGTCCCAGCATCATAAACCAGATTGAATTCAACATACCTGGACCGTCGGTGTTCCTGCCAAAAGCGATGTTTTTCCTCAAAGGGATGGGATTTTCTTCTTTGGATAAGCTGACAGTAAGTCGGGGCAAAACAGTTTCCTACTGCCTGTGTAAAAGCCCACAAATGATTGAATTCAGATTCTTCCGCTGCCGGAAGCCGGTCGTAAAAAATTCCTCCAATTCCTCTGGCCTCCTGCCGGTGCCGGATATAAAAATATCGGTCCGCCTGGGCCTTGTATTTTGCGTACCAGTCCGGACCATAACCATCGCAAACCCCTTTGAGTGCTGTATGAAAAAAAACAGCATCCTCATTTATCACATAGGCTGGAGTAAGGTCAATTCCCCCACCAAACCAGGCCTGTCCGTCAGACAATTCAAAGTAACGGACATTCATATGGATGATGGGAACAAAAGGGTTTGAAGGATGAATGACGATAGAAACGCCGGTAGCGAAAAACTCCTCCGCTCTTGACTGAAACGATTCCTGAATAGGTAATGGAGTTGCACCCGATACCGCCGAAAAATTCACCCCGCCCTTTTCAATAACTGAACCATTTAATCCCAAACGGGTAATTCCTCCACCCCCACCGGGTCTTTCCCAAACTTCAGAGCCAAACCTGACCGTTCCATCTTCATTTTCCAATGCAAGAATAATTGTGTTTTGCAGGTTTTTTAACCAGGAAGTAACCTTTTGACGCCGATCCATAACCTAAAAGAGAAGGCCGAAATTGAACACCCGAACTGGTTTTTGAAAAAAAAAGAAAAAAATCAGATTGATTTGAAACCTCAGGTGAGGAATCCCGTAAGTGCCTCCCTTTGGATTGCAGATTCAATAATTTGAGTCCGACAATCTATTTTGGTTTTTATTTGCCTTTCGGGTTTTAATCGCCCAGGTTATTAATCGTATTTGATGTCGAACGAGCTACTGTTTTTTTCTTCGTTTTTGCTTTTCATAGGCCTCATGATTTTTTTAGATCTGGGGGTATTCAGCAAAAACAATCATGTAGTTCAGTTCAAAGAAGCAGCCTCCTGGTCTTTTGTCTGGATATTATGCGCTGCGGCATTTTACCTTATTCTGGATACCAAAGGTGATTTGATTCACGGAATCACCAATTATGCCCAGCTGGAAGAATTGCATAAAAAGTTTGCTGATCACGTCCAGCTTGTTCCTGGGAACTACGAACAAAGCCTCCAGAACTACAGAGACAACATGTCTCTTGAATTTATCACGGGCTACCTCGTGGAATATGCATTATCTGTTGACAACATTTTCGTTTTGATTCTGGTTTTCACTTCGTTCGGGGTGAGGGAAAAATATTTTAAAAAGGTCCTCTTCTGGGGGATCTTAGGGGCAGTTGTTTTAAGGTGTATTTTTATTTTTATCGGCTCAGCCCTTCTTCAAAAATTTTCCTGGATCATGTATTTGTTCGGAGCATTCCTTGCTTTCACCGGAATCCGAATGTTTTTTGAGGGTGATGAAGACGAAAAACTCGAGGCAGAAAACCATCCGGTGTTAAAATTAATATCCAGGTTCCTTCCCGTTTTTCCCCGCTATGTGGGAGAGAATTTCTTTGTCAGAAAGTCGGGGAAATGGATGGCCACTCCCTTGTTTGTTGTATTGATGATTATTGAATTTACAGACCTGATATTTGCTGTAGATTCTGTTCCCGCCGTTTTCTCCGTTACCAAAGACCCCTATCTGGTCTTTTTCTCCAATATTTTCGCTGTGCTCGGTCTCAGGTCTATGTTCTTCTTTTTGGCCAATATCCTGCACATTTTTCATTATTTAAATTATGGCCTGGCCGTTTTGCTGACTTACATCGGGACCAAAATGCTGGCGCATAACTGGTTAAAAGAAATAGGGTTTACCAATGCCCATTCCCTGTACATTATAATTGGAATTCTGGGCATCAGCATAGGAGCCTCTCTGCTCTTTCCGAAGAAAAAAGGAGAAGAGGAAATAACCCATGCCAAGCAGGAGCCCACACCTGAACACATTTAGCGGCAAATGTTTGAGCCTTTTCTACCCGCCAGGAAGTTCAGAAAGACATAAAAAAAGCGGGTCTTGCCCGCTTTTGAATTCAGAATTAATTTTAGAAAGGCAAATCCTCTTCTGCCGCAGAGCTTGAAAAAGGAGATGCAACCGGGGCAGATTGCGCCGAAGCCTCCTGCATAGTTTGGGCCGGAGGACTTGAATACGCTGGATTTGCTGAGGGGCGCGGAGCAGCGTAACCCGAATTTGATTCTTCAGAAGGCCTGGAACCCAACAAAACAAAATCAGAACCAGATACCTCCAGGGAATAGCGATCACGCTGGGTATTTGGATCGATATAGGTTCTGATGGAAAGTCTTCCTTCCACCAAAATCTGTGTTCCTTTCCGAACATACTGAGCAATGGTTTCTGCCCTTCTGTCCCAGAAAGAGACGCGGTACCATTCAGTTCTTTCTGGTTGCTGCCCGCGGGCAGGCTCATTGATGGCAATGGAGAAATCGACCACTTTGGCTGTGCCAACGGTCTTCAGTTCGGGGTCCTTACCGACATTTCCGACAAGGGTGATTTTATTATAGCTGGCCATAGTTTTTAAAAATTCAAAGGTAATGGAGTGGACTTTTCCAGACCCAGAATTCTGGAAAAAATTATGGGTTTGGGGAGCGCCGGCAAATCAGCTTTGTTTACCCATCTTCCCGGTGGCAAACCTGAAGGCAGGACAGAAAACTCCACCTTACAAACAGTCACATATAACTCCTGATGAGTCAGCAGGTGTTTCATCGTAGGAGACCATTTTAGCTTTTTTACATGCCGGAAATCGATATCCAGGGAATTTTCAAACGAAGAAAATTCAAAAAAAACCTGTTCGGATTCAACCAGAATAGGTTCAAACAATCCTTCCCAAATATCTTTTGAACCTCTCTTCTGAAAGAAAACTTCCTGGTTGAATTCCAATAAAAGATAGTTCAGATACCGCTTTCGTTTTTTGGCGGCCTTGCTTTTAAAAGGAATCTGCGGGATAAGATTTTTCTTCCTTGCTTCACATCCTGCAAAAAAGGGACACTCAGAGCAGAGTGGATTTTTTGGAAGACAAACAAGTGCCCCCAATTCCATTATTGCCTGGTTGTAAGTCCAGGATTGACCTTCGGGAAACCATTGGGCTGAAAACAACCGGACAGATTCCTGAACAAAAGGAAGCCGGACATCCTCCGGGATGGCAAGGTACCGGGTGATTACCCTGATTACATTTCCATCTACCACAGGGATATTTTCACCAAAACAAAAAGAGGCAATGGCAGCGGCGGTATAAGGCCCGATCCCTTTGAGTTGCAGGAGTTGAGCGTATGTGTTTGGAAAAACGCCCTGGTGTTGGTGGACAATAATCCTGGCTGTTTCATGAAGATTACGTGCTCTGGAATAATAGCCAAGACCTTGCCAGAGTTCGAGTATTTTCTCCTCCGGGGCTTCGGCCAATTGAAAAATAGTGGGAAAAGCATTGAGGAACCGATGGTAATAGGGTTCACCCTGAGCCACCCGGGTTTGCTGGAGGATTACTTCAGACATCCAAACAGGATAGGGGTCGCGGGTTTTTCGCCAGGGAAGATCGCGTCCAGCACGTTGAAACCATGAAAAGAGGTTGTTTACAGCGTTTTCCAAATGGTGTCGAATAAAAAAGATGGGTGCAAACCTCTGAATTTGAGGACAAAGTTTTTAATAATTGAATTCTAATTCTAAATTTGCGGCCCAGAAAATTTTGATTTCTAATCATTTAAGTAACAATTAACACATACTCCGGTGACTAAAGCAGAAGTAATCTCTGAAATTGCGGCAAAAACAGGCATTGAGAAAGCCGATGTATCAGCCACAATTGAGAAGTTTTTTGAAGTTGTAAAAAACTCCATGGCTGATGGCGAAAATATTTACGTTCGTGGTTTTGGAAGTTTCGTGAACAAAAGAAGGGCAGAGAAGATTGCCCGGGATATCAGCAAGAATAAGGCTATCAAAATCCCAGCCCACCACGTTCCAAGCTTCAAGCCATCGAAAGAGTTTGTGAAGCAGATTAAGGACAGCAAAAAGCTAAAGGCCTAAATAACCAGCCCAAAATTAAGGAGGATAGATGTCAGTCAATCGCTACCTAATTTTGGGCATTGTTGTTTTTTTGGGGCTGGGAACAGCCATTTTTTTTCTTCCCAGATCTGTAGTCAATACCAAAACTCTGGCTACAGATTCAAGTACTTCAAAAGCAGTGGTAGCTGATCCAGAAGGTTCTCAGGGTGCTTCAATGCACGCTGTCGATCCGGAAAGCCAGGCTGCCCTTGAAGCATTAAGGAAAGAAGTTCTTTCGGCAAAAGCAGGTGGACAACAAGGTGTTTTGTACGAAAAGCTGGCTAAGATGTATCTTACCAACCATCAGTATGACAGTGCCGGATGGTATTTCGAGAAATCTGCCGGATTGTCTTCAAAACCTGAATTAAAGTTTGCTGCGGGCTCAGCTTATTTTGAAGGAATTGCTTTTGCAAGCAACACTTCAAAGGTTGACTTTCTTTCGGACAAGGCACGAGCCTTATTGGAACAGATACCTGAAGGGCATCCAAAGAAAACAGAAGCAGAAGCCAAATCGGCTTTGACATGGGTTAATTCCCCAAATCCGATGAAGGGGATCCTGAAGCTGAGAGCTCTGGCAGAAAAGGAACCTCAAAATCTGTACGTGGCTTACCAACTTGGAATGCTGTCATATCAAAGCGGGCAGTATGAAAAAGCCATCGGGCGATTTCAGAAGGTTGTAGCCGGTGAAAAAGAAAACGTCAACGCCTGGTTTTACCTGGCTCAAAGTCTGATGCAAACCGGCAAGAAATCAGAAGCATTGGAAGCCCTGGAAGCAGGCTTGCCCTTTGCAAAAGAAGAAGACACAAAAGCTTCCTTTCAAGAACTGAAGAAGCAATTGACAGAAAATTAATTTTTAACAAATAAATTTAAACGTATGCCTTGCGGTAAAAAAAGAAAACGACACAAGATTGCGACACACAAACGCAAAAAGCGGTTGAGGAAAAATCGTCATAAGAAAAAGTAATTTTTTCACCGTTAAACATTTGGAATTTTGAGTAATGAACTCTTAATCAGTTCTGCTCCCAAAGGTTATCGGATTGCACTACTCCAGGACGGCCGCCTTGCCGAGTTTCACTTTGAGCAGAGCGGTTCAAGCTTTGTTGTAGGAGAAGTTTATCTGGGTGTTGTAAAAAAAGTATCTCCTGGCCTGAATGCGGCATTCGTTGACGTAGGGTATGAGAAAGATGCTTTTTTGCATTATCTGGATCTTGGTCCACAAATAAAATCTCTGGCCAAGTTCACCAAGTCTATCCAGACCCAGAAAAACGCATCCTATAAGCTGAGCAATTTTAAAAATGAGCCAGATATTGAAAAGCTTGGAAAGATAGACCAGGTCTTAACCAAGGGCCAGCAAATCCTCGTTCAGGTAGCCAAGGAGCCGATTTCCAGTAAAGGGCCAAGACTAACTTGTGAAATATCGCTTCCAGGCAGGTATGTTGTACTGGTACCTTTTTCGAATGCAATCAGTATTTCGAAGAAGATTGTGGAAAAAGAAGAAAGGCATAGGCTTCTCAAGCTGGTTCAGTCGATAAAAACCAACAATTTCGGGGTTATCATCAGGACGGTTGCAGCTCAGAAATCATCTGAAGAACTTGAAAAGGATCTCCGGACCTTGATCAACAACTGGGAGGAAGGAATGAAAACCCTTCGGATTGCTAATCCCAGGGATATGGTGATTGGCGAAATGGGGAAAGCTTCGGCCCTGCTCAGGGATGTGATGAATGAAAATTTTGACTCCATTACCGTGGATTCAAAAGAAGTTTATGATGAAATCCGGGAATACATCCTATCTGTAGAACCTGATAAGGAAAGCCTCCTGAAGCTATACCAGGGGAAAGTGAAGTTATTCGAAGCCAGAAATGTAGAGAAGCAACTCAAGCTTTCTTTTGGAAAAACAGTAAGTCTTCCAAGCGGAGGCTACCTTGTCATTGAGCACACAGAGGCTTTGCATGTAATTGATGTAAACTCAGGGAGTTCAGCCAACAAATCTGATAATGGAAATCAGGAAAGCACCGCTTTTAATGTAAATAAGGAAGCGGCAAAAGAGATTGCCCGGCAACTTCGTCTGAGGGACCTTGGGGGAATCATTTGTATTGATTTCATCGATATGAAGAGCATCGAAAACAGGAAACTGATTTACGATTGCCTGAAAGATGAAATGGCCAATGATCGGGCAAAGCACACTGTTCTGCCTTTGTCAAAATTTGGATTGATGCAGATTACCCGCCAGCGGGTTCGGCCAGACATTGCTGTTAGTACACAGGAAACCTGCCCGACATGCCATGGAACCGGTAGCATTTCATCAAGCTTAAATATTGGAGAAACCATTGAAAACAACCTTGATTTTATTATGCGTAAGCAAAACGAATCGGGATTATCACTTTCTCTTCATCCATACCTCTTCGCTTATTTTACACAGGGCATTTATTCCAAAAGGGTTCAATGGTTTTTGAAATACAAGCGTTGGATTCATTTGGAAAAAGATAGCTCATTGGGCATCCTGGAATACAGTTTCCGCTCAAAAACCGGAGAAGCCATCGAACTGGAGTAGTTCAACAACTTTGGGAAAAAGCCCCGTTCCGCTGAGGATCCGGGGCTTTTTTATTTTAACCCGGATTAGAATTCCAAATTCGGATTTCTAATACCGATTTTGGGGTTTTGCTTTTCCGATTGGGAGCGGGTGGGCATCTTTGCCCTCATGAGTCAGTATCCTTTCGATTTTACAGGAAATTCAGTTTGCCAACTTCTCGGTATTCGTTACCCCATTGTTCAGGCCGGAATGGTTTGGTGCTCGGGGTGGAGGCTGGCTTCAGCAGTTTCGAATGAAGGCGGACTGGGTGTTCTGGGAGCAGGTTCGATGTACCCCCATGTTTTCAGAGAACATGTTCAAAAGTGTAAAACAGCCACCGACCGGCCATTTGCCGTGAATCTCCCCCTTTTGTATTCAGATCTGGATCAGTTATTGAATATTATTGAAGAAGAGGGGGTCCGGATTGTGATAACCTCTGCCGGCAATCCAAAAACCTGGACAAGGAAACTGAAAGACCTGGGTTGTATTGTATTGCATGTGGTTGCGAGTCAGACCTTTGCCCGGAAGGCTCAGGATGCCGGGGTAGATGGTTTGATAGCAGAAGGCTTTGAAGCCGGAGGACACAACGGCAGGGAAGAAATAACCACATTCAATCTGATTCCGGCGGTGCGGGCTGTAAGTGATTTACCCTTGATCGGAGCAGGAGGAATTTACCACGGGCCTTCAATATTGGGTGCTTTTGCCCTGGGTGCAGATGCCGTACAGATTGGGACCCTTTTTGCAGTGAGTGAGGAATCGTCGGCACATATACATTTCAAAACCAGGGTAATTGAAGCCCGTGAAGGAGACACCAAACTGCTTTTGAAATCTCTTCATCCTGTCAGGTTGCTGCGTTCACCTTTTTCGGAGGCAGTGGAAAAACTGGAACAGGAAGGTGCCAGTAAAGATATTCTGGAAGCCTTTTTGGGGAGGGGAAGGGCTAAAAAGGGAATTTTCGAAGGAAACCTGGAAGAGGGTGAACTGGAAATCGGGCAGAATTCGGCCTACATCAGGGAGATCAAATCTGTCCGGCAGATTATGGCGGAGTTATTGAAAGACCTTGAAGAAGCCCGCCTGGCCATGAACAAGCGGTTCTGAATCTTCTGAAATGGACAAACAAAAGGTCAGCCAAAAGGTGGTTTTGAATCTTCTGCGAAATTGAAGCGTATCCCTCTGATTTTTTCTGGCAATGCTTTGTTTTTTGAAGGTTTGGGCTTTACTTTGCGGCCCGATTAAAAGAAAAGATAAATGTATCTGACAGCAGAAGTTAAAAAGCAGATTTTCAAGGATAAAGGCTTCAATAAGTCTGAAGCAGACACCGGATCGCCGGAATCTCAAATTGCCTTGTTTACCCACCGTATTAACCATTTGACGGAGCACCTGAAGATCAACAAAAAAGATCACGACACCAAGCTTAGCCTTCTAAAGCTGGTTGGAAAGCGTCGTCGCTTTCTAAACTATCTCATGAAGGTTGATCTGAACCGCTATCGTCACATTATCGCAGAACTGAACATCCGGAAATAAACCGGCTTTGCAAAACACATCCAGAGGGAGTCGGAGTTCGGTTCCCTCTTTTTTTACTTTTTCCTGATTACAGAATATATGAAACCAACTCCGATTGTTCAGTCGATACAACTAAGGGACGGAAGGGAGATAACTCTTGAGACCGGGGTATTGGCCAAACAGGCCAGTGGATCGGTCGTTTTACGCATGGGCAACACCATGCTTCTGGCCACAGTAGTAGCCAATAAAAATCATAAGGAAGGAACAGACTTTTTACCTTTATCGGTTGATTACCAGGAGAAATTTGCCTCAAATGGTAAGATTCCAGGTGGTTTTCTGAAGAGAGAAGGAAGGCTTTCAGACTATGAGATCCTCGTCTCCCGTCTGGTGGATCGTGCTTTACGTCCTATTTTCCCGGAAGATTTTCATGCGGAAATTCAGGTAAACATTCAGATGATATCTGCTGATTTTGATGCACTGCCTGATGCTTTGGCAGGTTTGGCGGCATCTTCTGCAATTATGGTTTCTGATGTACCTTTCAACGGCCCAATTTCAGAAGTCCGGGTAATCAAAAAAGGAGGGAAACTAATTGTCAATCCAAGCTCCAAAGAAGTTGAAAACGCTGAACTTGAACTCATTGTAGCCGGAACAGGGAAAGACATCCTGATGGTTGAAGGTGAGATGAACGAAGTAAGCGAAGATGAAATGCTTGAGGCCATCATTTTCGCCCACGACGAAATTAAAATTCAGTGTCAGGCCCAGGTTGAGTTCATGAAAAAGGCTGGCAAAGAAGCCAAATTTGCCTACAACCATGAGACACATGACCTGGAGTTGAAGGCCCAGATGACCGAAGCTCTTTATGCCAAAGTGTATGAAGTAGCCAAGGCAGGACTGGCCAATAAAAGTGAACGCAAAGAACGTTTTGCTGCCATCGTGGCTGAATATGTTTCCGGCCTTGAAGCTGAATTCGCTGCTTCTAAGAGTTCGCTGATCAGCAAATATTATCATGACATTGAGAAGGATGCCATGCGGAATGCCGTTATGGATGAGCGCATCCGTCTTGATGGCAGGAAAACAGATCAGGTAAGACCCATCTGGACAGAAGTAGATTATTTACCTTCTGCCCATGGTTCAGCCATTTTCTCAAGGGGCGAGACCCAATCACTTACCACAGTAACCCTGGGTACCAAGCTTGATGAGCAGATGATTGATTCTGCCATGCGTTCGGGTTACAACAAATTTATGCTGCACTACAACTTCCCGGGTTTTTCAACCGGTGAAGTGAAACCAAACCGTGGTCCAGGTCGCAGGGAAGTAGGGCATGGTAATCTGGCTTTGAGGGCCTTGAAGAAAGTGCTACCCAACCAGGATGAAAATCCATATACCATCCGGGTAGTTTCTGATATTCTGGAATCTAATGGTTCGTCTTCGATGGCTACCGTTTGTGCCGGTTCCCTTTCACTGATGGATGCTGGTATCAATATTAGTTCTCCTGTTGCGGGTATTGCCATGGGATTGATTGCGGATACAAGTACCAGTCGCTATGCAATATTGTCAGACATTCTGGGCGATGAAGATCACCTGGGTGATATGGACTTTAAAGTTGCTGGTACAGCAAAGGGTATTACAGCTACCCAAATGGACCTTAAGGTAGACGGCCTCAAATATGAAACTGTAAAGGAAGCTTTAGAGCAGGCGCGTCGTGGCCGATTGCACATTCTGGGCGAAATGGCCAAAACCCTTGACAACCCGAAACCTGACCTGAAACCTTCAGCCCCAAGGGTTGTTGCGTTGAAGATTGAAAGGGACATGATCGGTGCTGTGATCGGACCAGGAGGAAAAGTGGTACAGGAAATTCAGCGGCAGACCGGAGCCACCATTAATATTGAAGAAACGCCTGAGGGTGGTCTTGTTTCCATCTTTGCTGTAAACAAAGACGTGCTGGATGCAGCAGTGAAATGGGTAAGTGGCATTGTGGCTGTTCCAACAGTTGGAGATGTTTACGATGGCAAGGTGAAGTCAATTCAGCCCTTTGGTGCTTTTGTTGAATTTATGCCTGGCAAAGAAGGCCTCCTGCATATATCTGAAATCAAGTGGGAGCGTTTGCCAGATATGGAAGGCGTGCTTGAAATAGGCGAAGAGGTAAAGGTAAAACTAATCGAAGTGGACAAGAAAAGCGGGAAATACCGTTTGTCAAGAAAAGTCTTGTTGCCCCGGGAGCCAAGAAACGACCGGGAAGCCAGACCAGATTCAAGAGATCCGGAAAAAGCACCGGCCACTGCCGAATAATAATCTTAACCCATCCCAAACGGATGGGTTTTTTTTTATACATAGTTCATTTTTCTGTCCTGTTAAACCGGGAATCCCCATTAGAAATTCAATTACGAAGTTCAATCCGGAGGAAAGGAAAAGCTGCAACAAAAACAAGGCGCAACACTTTTTGTTGCAGCATAAAATTGTTGCAGTTTGAATGCATCAGAAAATCCGCGGATGAAGAACAACAGCTTGTTTTTCCGAAGAAACGAAAGGCTTAGGGGCCGCACGGAAAGCCCACAGGACGCGAGGAACGAGCGTACGAGGACTTGCAGAAAGGACCCGACCCGACCTTGGGAGGGGAAGCCCCATTTTCAAATATGGATCTTAAAACCTGGGAATTAAAGCTTGAATAACTGAAGGACTTCCTGGCTGTCCCAGGCGAAACCTTCTTCTTTTTTGATCCGGAGGTTGCCTTTCGGATCGAGCAGCAAAGTGGTAGGGTAAACAAAAATGCCCTTTCGTTTAAAGCCAGTCGAAGATTGAAAAATTGGAAGGGTGGTTCGGCGCATTAACCGGTGGATGCGGGCAGTATCCTCGTCGGAAATGAGGAAAACTGCAAGTTTTTCGGTGCCGACCTGATTTTGAAGCCTTTCGATGGAAGGCATTTCGCGGATGCAATCGCTGCACCAGGATTGAACATAAGAAACGAGGACCCATTTTCCATCGGCCAAATCTTTGGGGACCGGTTTGCCATGAATGGTGGTCAGGTCTGAGAAGTCCGGACCGGAAACGGGTCCCAAAAAAGTTTTGCCAACTTGCCAGAGGGCAAAAAGGCCCAATAAAATGAGGAGAACCGCAGGTAGTTTTGGAATTCGCATCAGGCTACCTCAATGGGCTCTGGTACAGAAGATTTGAACGGATTTCGCGACTGCCAATCCTGGTTTTCACGGCTTTCCCAGGCCTTGATCAGGTATTGAAAAGCAAGTGCCGGCCAGCCTCTGCGGATTCTGTAGTAATGGGCTGAAGGCTCAGATTTTGCCCCAAGACTGGCCTTGGCATCGTAGCCGGTTCTGCCCAGGAGAAGTTTTGATTTTTTCCTTTCAATGCACTGCACAAGGCCATCGAACAAAATATTGAAATAGAGGAAAAAGGTTTCGTTTGCAGTGCTGTTGAAGCCAATATAATGGATTTCGAGGCTGTTGTCGGGTCGGATGAAGTAAGAGCTGAATGCTTGCATCACATCTCCTTCAAAATATCCCCAAACTTCAAAGGTTTCTGGATTTGCCCTCAGCATTTCGATGAAATAGCCGGCGTTGAGGGAACCGATGCGAACGGCTTGCCTCTGACGAACATCCTGATACAATTGTCCAATGGCATTGCTGTGCAACAAAAGCTCGGCCTCTGTTAATTTTCGCCGCTCAAGGTCAAAACCGGCCTTCCGGATTTTCAGGGCCCGCTGCCTGTATTTTTTACTGAGGCTATTCAAATAGTCATCCCAGTTTGACCAGGACAGAAGTAAGTCCATCGACATGCAGATATCGGTATCAAAACTTTGGAAACCAGCAACATCTGTCTCTCCGGAGATCATAGGGATATCTTTAATCAGCGTAGCAATGATGTGCCGGCCTGTTTTTCTTCTGGTGAGGCTTCGGGTCAGGGGAAAAACAAGGTGCTGATCGCCTGGGTTGGGGAAGAAATAACCGGGTTCGTTCAGATGGAACATGTTTCCGCAGATCAAAACCCCGGAGTCCTGAAGGAGAATGAGGTTTTTGAGGAGTGTGATTCCCGTTCCTTTCAGCAGCTGGGGATCGAGCTGGTTTTCATGAAAGTGAAGAACCTGAAAATACATCAGCCCTATGAGGTTTTTTCCACGGAAAATCTTGAGATAAAGCGTGTGAAAATCAGGCAGCTTTGCATTTTCCAAAGCCTTCAGAAACCTGGAATGAAGGTGATGGCCTTCAGGAAGGAAAGCGTCCCATTCTGGATCGGCTCCGGCAGAAAAGCTGATGGTCTGGCAGCGGATTTCCTTATCGATATGGTTGCAGAAGATCATTGGCTAAAGAACTCCGCCTTTTTTGGTTTTGAAAATGATCTGATGCATGATTTCAGGAACGGCAGTCGCAGGGGATTTAAAAAGATCAAATTTGATAAACTGTAACACAAAAGCAATGCCAGAGGTTTTGGGTAAAGTCAATCGGATAAAGAATTTTGGGTATCCTTTCCCCAAAAACCCATTTTGGGCAAATTATTCTTCAATTCGGATAAGGAGATAGCCTGGTCCGGGGTCATGTCATGCTGCCAGGAAACCAATTGCACTTCCGTCAGAATAAGGCCGGCCTTTGTTCGGGGAGCGGGTTGAATTTGCTGGTAAAGGAGTTTGAAGACCGCCAGGGGCTCGAGGGTCCGGACAGGTCCGAAGCGTTCAACCGTATGTTTCCGGACAAAATTCTGGAACATGGTTGATTCCTCTTTGGAAAAACTGGCCTGGCAATGCGCTACAACCTTGAAACCAGATTCTTCGGTTGCCGCAAAGGAAAGCTGTACATCATTGTTTGATCTGGCGCTTCCCGATGCATTACGGACATGTACAAGAATAAGAAAAACAGACCCGGAGGCCTTTTTCCATTTCCATGTACCTGGACTTCCAGAACCTGAAGCGGGATTGTCCGGCTGCCAAAGGCGCATCATACCTGCACTGGTTTCCTTTCCTTTCTCCCAAAGGGACCAGGCTTCTCCCGTATTGGTGACTGGATGAAGCGGAACAGGGATTAATCCGGCATGGGGATTGTTTTGCAGCAAATTCTCCAAAACGGACCTCCTTTCTTTAAAGGTATTTTGCCGAAGGTCCTGATCATGGAAAGTAAGAAAATCGAGGGCCAGCAGAAAAAAAGGTCTGACTGGTTTTTTCGAAGCCGGGCTGCTGTTCAGGATAGATTTAAGCTCTGCTTCGGTAGCAATCTGGCTGGGGGTTCCGGCAAGCAAAAGGGCTTCGATCCTTCCAGATCCGGTTAAGGTTTTCTGCAAAGGGATTGGGAAATAAAGTGCGGCGGAAAGCTCTTCATTTTTTGCCCATATCTGCACTTTTCCGGCCTGCCAAATCAGTTGGCAGTGAATTCCCGGGTATAAGAACCCTGCCAAAAGAGGCCCTTCCTGGAAATCAGAATTGTGGATTTCTTCCCTGAATGGGCATTTGGGTAAGGGCAGCGGTAAGGCTTCCTTCCCAGGATGTTCAGCCAATAAAGTCAATGACCAGTTTTCAGGATTTGGTTCACCTGAAAGGTTGTATGCCAGAACTGAAAAAGGAATGAATCGGGCAAGAGAAAAGGCCTTGATTGCCAGTGAAGCAGAAACCGGCGGATTGTACTTTCCAATCAGCCACTCATTGAAAGGGAGAATGGCATCGGACCCCAACTCCGACCAAATTTCCTGCAGACGGTTGATTTTTCCAGATTCACTTTCTCTGGAAATGCCGTTGGCTTTTGCCCACCAAAGTTCCGGGGGAAATGACTTTGAGGAAGATCGGGGAAGGAGAAGTGCAGCTGTTTCTGCAGGGTCTTTCACTACTGAAGCACATTCTTCAAATAACCAATCGGGCAAACCTGTCTGAGCCAAAACCGCTTGTTTTAAAACCGCAGGCCGGATTTTCGGGAGCGGAAACTTTTTTGTCAGGATGGCCAATGCCGGTAAGGCAGAATGGTCGGGTACTGTCTGGAAATAATGAACCAATGCCGAAAGTTTGCCTGCCGTAGAGGGGGACCGTTTTAAAAAACCCAGAAGCGACAGAAAGGGATCCATTTCCGGAAGGCAGATGTTTTTCTGAAATTTTACAGGTCTGACTGGAAAGAGCAGTATTTGAAATCAGCCCGGCAAAGAGGGCTCTGATTGGAAAAGATGGCAGAAAAAAAGATCCCGCTTTTTCGGGCGGGATCTTTTTGTTTAAAGGTCATTGTTTCAGACCAATGAAATTTCAAACTGGACGAGGTTGATGAATTGTTGCACCCGATCCTCGAGTTCGCTGTCTGACAAACCAGTAATGCGTTCAGCACCAAATTTCTCTACACAGAAGCTTGCCATGGCAGATCCGTAAATGATCGCATTTTTCATGGCTTCGAATGAGGTTTCGTTTTTGCTGGCCAGGTATCCGATAAATCCGCCGGCGAAGGTATCTCCGGCACCTGTTGGATCGAACACTTCCTCCAGTGGCAATGCCGGGGCATAAAAGGCCTCCTCTTTATTGAAAAGCAAAGCTCCGTGTTCACCTTTTTTGATGATGACTGCCTTGGGACCCATGTCAAGAATTTTCAAAGCCGCTCTTTTCAGGGAATATTCTTTTGTGAGCTGACGAGCTTCTTCATCATTGATGCACAGT
>JBIPNA010000018.1:0-19125 GCA_044375665.1 Catalimonadaceae bacterium | reverse complement strand
AATAAAAGATCCGAACAGCAATCTGGCGTTTTGGTTGTCAGTAATTCCATTCACATCTCCGATTATCATGATGATAAGGATTCCATTTGAGCCGCCTTTCTGGCAAATCCTCTTATCAATGCTTTCCCTTGTGGCTGGATTTTTTGCGACCACATGGCTTGCAGGAAAAATTTACAGAGTAGGTATTCTGATGTATGGCAAAAAGGTAACCTACCTGGAATTGTGGAAATGGATCCGTTACAAGTCCTGAAAACGAAAAACCACTTTAACCGGAAAAAATGGAAAATCAATGGTTGATTGACGCCAAAGGTCTGGCTAAATCCTACCGCATGGGACAGGAAATCATTAAAGCCCTGGTTTCTGTCGACATCCGGGTAGCACGTGGAGAGTATGTGGCTTTTATGGGACCTTCCGGCTCGGGGAAGTCAACGCTCATGAACATCGTCGGAGCACTGGATACGCCCTCCTCCGGAACCTATATCCTGAATGGGCAGGACGTCAGCAAAATGTCTGAATCAGATCTGGCCACTGTCCGGAACAAGGAAATTGGCTTTGTTTTTCAGACCTTTAATTTGCTTCCACGCTATTCGGCACTTGAAAATGTTGCCTTGCCCCTGGTTTATGCGGGATATTCAAGGACAGAGCGGAACCAGATGGCACGTAAAGTGTTGGA
The DNA here is from genome assembly GCA_044375665.1 of Catalimonadaceae bacterium. Classification (GTDB taxonomy): domain Bacteria; phylum Bacteroidota; class Bacteroidia; order Cytophagales; family Flexibacteraceae; genus CAMDMI01. The sequence continues at coordinate 18,452 of JBIPNA010000018.1, read as the reverse complement.
AGATGTAGGCCTCGGAGATCGTGCAGACCATAAGCCAAACGAACTATCCGGGGGCCAGCGCCAACGGGTGGCCATTGCAAGGGCCCTGGTGAACAAGCCCAGTATTTTGCTTGCGGATGAGCCTACAGGTAACCTGGACTCAAAAACCAGCTACGATATTATGGCCCTTTTTAAGGATCTGAATGAAAAGGGGAATACAATCATCATGGTTACCCATGAGGAAGATATTGCTGCTTTTGCCAGGAGAATTATCCGTTTGCGGGATGGAATCATTGAGAGCGATCAGGTCAACGACCACGTTCGATCTATCAAACCGGTTGAAGAGCAATCTCCTTCTTAAAAACGGAAACGGAGAATCCCTGTACTCAGGGATAGCATTGGCTTTTTCTGTTTAACGTATGTAAGGACATCGCGGGAGGCTATTCCCATTTCCCAAAGCCCGCCGCTGGTAAAAAACGTGATTCCAAAAGGAACCAGGGCGCTGGAATAGTTGCCGCCGGCAAGAATTCCGGTACCTACCCGAAGCCAGTCTTTAAGCTTGTACTCGCCCCCGGCAGAAAAAATGGGCCTTTCGAAGTTGCCCGCAGCATCGTTGAGTGGAATAACCGATTCAACCCCAAAATTCCAACGTTCCAGAACCATCGCAAAACCAAGGCGAAGCTTTGCCGGCAGTTGCTGCCGCTTTGTTTTCAAACCATCCCAGCGAATGAGATCTCTTTGGAACCCATCAAACTGTTCTACATTCCTGAAGAAGTTGTAATTCGAAAATCCACGGGTAGTAATATTGGTCAGGAGCGTATCAGATGCTACATAAACATTCGTTTGGTAGTTGACAGCGCCAAGATCTGTCAGGGCAGCTGAAAACCTCATTTTCTCTTTAATCACCGCAGTAAATCCAAAATCAAAACCAAGTCCACTCCCGGCCTGATTGGGAAGAAATCCCAGGTTGACGGAATCTGGAAATTGTTGGAAACGGCCGTTGTTTTTAAACCGGATTCCAAACCAGGGAGACGAAGCGATAAAAGCGGTTAGATTTTTTCCGTCCGACTGGATATCCAGATAGCCGATGCCCTGAATATATTTCACACCTACGCCAAAATTCAACTTGAAATCAAAGTTGTTGATCACATTTACACCATAAGAAAAACCGTATTCCCGGTTCCAACTCATTGAAATTCTTGTGCCTTCAAGGATTTGCGATAATGATTTTGGCAAAAGAGCAATGGCTCCGAGCGTATCGATGGTAACTTTTCCCGTCAGTGTATCTACCTGAACCACGGTACTTAATGAATCGAAATACCGTTGGCCCTCAATTTCTGCATCCAGTCCTCGGAACATCACCTGACTGGCAAAGGGACTGAATTTGGAGTACCATTGGGCCCGCTCCCTCATGGTAAATGCAAATCCAGATCCGCCTGAAACTCTTTGCCAGGCATATCCTCCGTATAAAAAGTCCAGATTTACGGTTACACCTTTATTGGCAAAATCTTCTGCGGCCTGACGTTTTTCCAAAGAGCTTAGCTTTTTATCAGGGTTGAAAAGGGCCTCGCGTAAATTTAACCGGCTCAATGCATCAGAATAAACAGAAAACCCAAGTTCACCCATGCCGAATGTATGGTGAAAGCCTTCAAACTGGGGCACCAGAGCAAGGTTTGCGGGATTGATTCCCTGGGCCTGATAATCTGTTGCCAGTGTGGTGGAAATTCCTGCCCTGCCTGTGGCATTGAAATTACTAAGCTCGATTTGTGCCCAAAGAATCTTTTGGGTAAAACCAACCTGAAAGAGGATCAAAAAGAAAGCTGTTCGTTTGAGGAATTTGGTCACCCTATAATTTTATTGAGGAGGTCAATAAGGAATTTTATCTGCCTTGTCGGACCAGGCTTGAAATGCTTCAGACGCCTTTGGAAACGCAATGTGCAAAAATGGAATTTTTCGGTCTTGAGGTCGGGTAACTATTTCTTCGTAAATAAACTGATCATCAAATCCGATGTCGGCGGCTTCTTCTCTGGTGTTGACAAAATAAACAATTTTTGGCCTTGCCCAGTAAATGGCTCCCAAACACATCGGGCATGGTTCACAGGAAGAAATCAGGATGCAATCGTCCAGTTGAAAGGATTGTAAGATTTTGCAGGCTTTCCGGATTACAGAAACCTCTGCATGGGCAGTGGGGTCACCTGAGGACAATACTTCATTGCAGGATTCGGCAATCAATTCCCCGTTTTTGATAACCAGGGCGGCAAATGGTCCACCTCGGCCAGAGGCCACATTTTCAATGGATAATTGACTCACGCGGTCCAGCCAGGGTCTTATTTCTTCAGGAATGTTTGAAGAAGGGTGCATTATAAATAGCTTTTCATCGGCCTCAAAAGTGCCAATTTCTACGGAGATGCAGAAATAAATTCGGGCAAATGGAAAGTCAATAGCAAAATATGTTTTTGATAGTTTTTTTAATATTAATTGAACTTTTCTGTAATTTATTTATATTATTCCAATTCATTCGTAGCTTTACGCCACGTTTGGATGGTTCAGGCCCTTCGCCTTCATTAAAATTCGTATGGAAAAACAGATCCTCATTGTTGAAAATGGCGCCCGACCCTCAACCGAACTTAGGGATTGGGCCTACAGAAGCCCGGTTATTCCTGTTTTCAAAGGGAATGGAATTGAGGCTCTGCTTTGGCTGGGGAAAGGAAATATTCCAGATCTTATTTTTGCCGAGGCTGAAATGGGACTTATGCCAGGAATCCAGTTTGTGCAGTACCTCAAGTCAAGTGGTTTTTTCCAGGACATTCCCATCGTTGCCTTTGGTAATCCTGAGCGTCATGAGGCAATTGCCGGAATGCTGCACGCCGGTGCCAGAATCCATCTGTTAAGACCATTTGGCGTTCAGGAAATCGCTCAGCTTGTCTCTAAGATATTTGTTCAGAATATGGTGGCATAGTGAAGATTGGGGTCCAATGTGATCTTAAGCCCACAACTTGCAACTACCAGTGCCAATTGATTTGAAGACCAGATTGCCAGGTTTTCATTTTTATCACTCCTCCCCATTCCATTTCATTTTTCGGATACAGGACTACCAGTGGCTCAAGAGACCATCTCCCACGCTTGCCTGTCCAGATGGTTTTCTCTGCCGAAATTCTGTATGATGGAATCCAGGGCAATACTTTTCCAGCTAATCCTGCCTGCCCATTATCTGAACCTTCTCGTGTATGGTTTTCCCAAACCCGAAGTTGCATTCCATACCCAAACCTGATCTTTGTCGCAACAACTGGTATTTGAATTCCTAAACCGGCAAGCAGACCAAGATACAGATTTTCTGCCACGTGCTGATATTGACTGACCTGATTTACCGGGCGAACCACCAGTTCGTTTCCGGAATTGAAATATTGATATTGCCCTTCAAGTTGGTCCTTTAATTCAAGGCCAAGTATTTCTTTCCGGTAACCCGTTTGCAAGCCCGTAAACAATTCAACACGATCCGATATTTTTTTAGAAACACTCCCCTGAAGCTCAAATGTAAACCTGGCAGGGAAGGATTGTGGCTGATTTTGAATTGTAATCTGCTGCTCTGAAGAAGGGTTGGTTGCTGAAATAAACCTTTGAGCTGAATACCTGCTGCCTCCGGACAAGGCCCAGAACCAGGTTTTGTTTTTCATCGCTTTCTTAACCGCACTGTCCTGAAAAATCCCTTCCTGAACCGAATCAGTTTTTGGAATTAAAGCTGTCGTTTGCGGTTTTTGCAGGGAATCCGTTTTTCCACCAGCGTACGGATTTTGTCCGGGCTCAGCAGCAAATGTTTGGTTTTTGTCTTCTTTCTCACCTGAAAAACTTCTTTCCTGGTTGTCATTCAAAGTTGATTCTCCTTCCTGATCCTTTTGGTTTTTGGTTGGATCGGCTGAGGAAGCCAGGTTTGGATTTTTTTCAGAGGATGTATTTGCAACCTGAGAATTTTGCAGCCTGACATCGTCTTTTTGTGTGCCGGAGTTTTCTGAACCTGTATTTTCTACCCGGGGAAGTGAAGGAGGAGTTTGTTTTTCAGCCGGAATTAAGGCAATCGATTTCCCGGACTTTTCTCCTGATGGGCGGTTCTTTTCAGACCATTGCCTACCCGAACCTGTAGGACCCGTTATGGCTAAAGTCAGCTTCCTTTTTTTCAGGTTGTTGTTTTTTTTGCTGATCACGGCTGCCTCTTCCGCAGGAACGGATTTATGGAGTACCTGATTTTGACTTTCAGAGATTGAGGCGAGTTCAGGCGCTGAGTTTCTTTTTTGAATTTGGGAGTTGTGTGGGTCATCAGAGGTGGCAGATTTTTTTTCATTATTTCCGGTCGTTGAAAGCCTTCCTGACCTTTCGGCTTTTGAATCGCTTACCCGATTGGTTTCATTTGCAGTGCCCACATTTCCGGCCAGCGGGGAAGACTGTTTTGTAAAAAACCAGCCGGAGATGAATGCCCCGCTCAAAAGTAAAATGGCTGCCATCCACCAGAAAACGGGTCTTTTTTTCCGCTTTTGATTGGCGGCAAGTTCTTCCTGAAGGCGTAACAATATGGCTGGATCGGGTTCTGCCCCAAAACCCCTGAGCCGGTCATGTAAACTTCCTCTTTCCTTTTCCATTTTTAACGTGCGTAAATGCGTTCGCGTAATAATTCTTTGGCCCTGAAGTACTGAGCTTTACTTGTACCATTGCTGATCCCAAGTATTTCTCCGATTTCCTGGTGCGTATACCCTTCAATGGCAAACAGGTTAAACACCATCCGGCACCCTTCTGGCAATGTGCCGATCATTTCTATAATTTCATCTGCAGCCATTTGTCCAACAATATCATGAAGGTCAACTGCATGGTGGTCTTCAGGTTCCTGGCTGTAGCCAAATACAGAACGGTTTGTTTTCCGATACTGGTCTATAGCTTCTCTGACAAAAATTCTTTTCATCCATCCTTCCAACGATCCGCCATTATAGTTTTTCAGGTTATTAAATACTTTCATAAACCCTTGCTGCAGAATGTCTTCTGCTTCCATTCTGTCTCTGGAATATCTTATACAAATTCCCAACATCACCCTGGCGAACCGTTGATACAAGGCAGTCTGGTGTTCGGGCTTTCCTTTCAGGCAACCCATTACCAATTCCTGATCCGTATAAGCCAGTTTCGCCATGAACGGTTAAGTTAGGAACAAAACAAGGACACCAGAATCCGGTGCCCTTGCCTTTTGTTCCTTTATTGGTTTGTGATGTTGGTTATTTTTTGATAAACCTTGTTCTTAAAGGAAGCTGATTTGCATCGGTGGTTTCTATAGTGTAAATACCTGATTTCAATTGGCTGATATCCAGTGTAGTTGCATTTTCAGAGCGGAGTACCTGACGGCCGGTGCCATCCAATACTTTAATCAACCCTGAGTTTCCGGAGAAATGTAAAACATCTGTTGCCGGGTTTGGATAAACCCCGAGATCCTGAACTTTAACTTGCTTGCCGTTGGCAGTAACTGAGACAATCCCTCCTCCGTTTGCCACCAGATTGATCACAGCTCCTGTAGTGGAGGCGTTGATGCTGAATGGAATCGTGACACTTGGAATCCTTGGATTGTCAACACGAAGTTGATAGCTTCCAACAGGTAGATCAGGGTAGCTAAAGGTTCCATCGCTGTTCACGAAGGCAAAACCCACAGGTTGACCCTGAGCATTCAGGATGATAACCCTTGATGCCGATACATTGAAGGGTGTGCTGAGGTTCAGGTTGTTAAATGTTGTATTTACAACAGTTCCATTTCCTGAAATTGTTCCTGAAACTGTGCCCGGGCCGGTGGCTCCAGCTGCAAAATTTGAAATCAGGTTGATATCCAGGTTGAAGTTGTTCTGGGTTGGCTGAAGAATGGTTGCGTTTTCCCAGAAAAGAACATCTCCGAAGTAAGTGGCCATGTAGTCATCCCCTGTTGTTGGTGTAGCACGGATGATGTATTGCTTGGCAGGTGCACCCAAAGCGTTTTGAACATTAAACCAGTAATAACAACTATCAGCTATTCCGTTTAAGGTTTGAGATTGATAAGTGTTGTCTGAAAGGCCATAAAGCTCAACGAGCAAAGTGCTGTTATAGCATTGTCCATTGGCCTTCACCATTCCCATCAGGTTAATGGATGGTTGCGGGGCTACCACTGTTTTGCAAACGGTTACCGTGTCTCCAAATGGAACGAAAGCTGACAAGCAAACTGTGAATGGACCAGGACCTGAAAAAGTTTGTGTTACAGAGGCGGCGCCGACGGTATAAACGGGTGGTATTGCTGCAATACCAAATGTCCACAAGAAGACCGTATTGCTTACAAAGCAGTTGTTTCCGGTCAGGGGAGTATAATTGTCGAAAACATAGGTATTGGCAGTTCCCTGAACCTGGTTGTAATCAAAAGCAAGCAATCCGTTGCAATTTGGTGTTACGTTTCCAACCTGGATGGTATCGCATGTTGTTCGGGTAATGCCAGAAAAATAGGCGGTCACACAAACCTGATACATTCCTTGACCATTATAGGTATGGGTTGTGAACCTCCCCTGCCCTTGTCCACCATCACCAAAATTCCAGGTAAATTGTGCCAGGGAATCATTGCACTCCGGACCAGGCCCGTTCAAATTTGCTGTAAAAGAAATTTGGTTGGGATTTACAGCACTTGGGGAAGAAATAATTGAAACTGTGCAGTTCAGCTGTGCGAAAACAGAGCCTGCAAAGGCGAAAGGCAAAGCCAGCAAAATGAGCAGGGCTTTTAACCGGAATACATTGTTTTTCATAGGAGTTTTGTAAAGATTGTCAATTTGTTAAGGAAAAATTTTGATGAAAACGGTCGTTGTACTTGTCATTCCCGACCTGCTTTTTACCCGGTATGTAAAAGAGTCGTTTACAGGTGGAGAATTTCTTTGATATCGGATCAGAAAACCATCCCGGCTGGGTGGCCTCACCACCGCATTTCCGTTTGAAGGTCCTTGAATTATTTCTATCTCATTGTTGATCAGATCGTTCAGGCATGCCCGATCATTTTTCAGCAGATCAGATACTTTTATGTTAAAAGCCGAGAACTGTGAGCTCATGGTTGCCGTATCTGGCAATGCTTTAAACAAAGCCTGGCACTCGTTCAGCCCGGATACAACCTGAACAGAACCGGTATCGCAACGGTTTTCGATGCAGGAAACAATCCGGAATATGGTGGTATCAACCTGGTTTGAAGGAAAATTTCCGGTGACCTGCCCATTGGTCAGACTTAAGACAGAGCCGGAGTCGGTTATCAGTGAAGTGATGCCGGTTCCGCAGCCGAAGTTGTCGGGTAGGTTTAGCAATTGTCCCAAACCGGAAGAAACCTGGAGAAGGTAGTCGCCTACAATTGGTTGACAGGGAGGTGTTGTATCGGTTACTGTGATTTGAATGATACCTGATTTACAGGTATTCTGAAGATTGCATATGGCGTATTCGGCATCGTCTTTCCCGAAAAAACCGGGAACCGGTGTATAGATAAACCGGGAATTTGCATTGAGTTGAATGGTTCCGTTTTTGGGTTGACGGACGATTTTAAAAGAAACAGGGGATGAAAATTTTGTATTGCCTACCAGGTCAATTTCCATAGGACCGTTTCCGGCAAGATCGATTTGCAAAGGCTCGAGCTCTAGCCCTTGCAAAGGATCCGGCGTTGGTGGCTGATCAATCTTATCGCAACCTGCCGCTAGCAGACCGATGACGAAAAGAAAGAAACAGAACCGACGCATAAACAAGTACAATTGGTTTTCAGAAGCCAGACGACGAACGACATCAGAAGGGTTTGGAATCATTTCTACAAATCCTGATTTTTTTCAAGAAAAAACGGCAAATAATTGGTTTTCAGGCTATAAACAAGAAAAATAAAATCGATATTTTTTTCAACCTGGTCGGTTCCCGCAAGGATGGTCCGCCTTTTTCAAGAGCAAACCCTTGCGGATAAGCTTGATTTCCTGAACCTGGCTTAATCCAAAAAAAACAAAACAAAGACTATCTTTCCCTGAAAGCCAAAGCTGTACAAAGTTCCCTGATTTGCTCTCTGGCAACTTCTTTGCCAGGTATTCTGGCCAACAGGTCCATTCCTTTCTCCATTTCTTCCCGAAGCTTTGTTTCGCAGATCTGCGGGATTGCATGAACTTCCATCCACTTCAGAATTTTTGGCGTACGTTCTTTTTGGGTTTCCGGATCCAAATTCCACAGCTTCAGAAAATCAGCCCCCTTTTCATGGTCCATACTAAACAATACCGGTTGGGTAAGTTTTGAATTTCCTATGTCCCCACCCCTTACTTTTCCTGTTTTTGTTTCATCGCCAAACAAATCCAGATAGTCATCCCGAAGCTGAAAGCATCTGCCCATGGCCATTCCAAAATGGAATAAATTCTGTCTGGTCCCGGCGTCGGCGCCTCCAAGAAAACCACCCAGCTCAAATGAAAATGCAATAAGGGCAGCCGTTTTTCTGTCGATCATTTCCTGGTATCGGAAAAGGCTTACCTTTTCAAGGTTACTGAAATCCATATCGAGCTGTTGTCCCTCGCAAACGGCCAGCGCCATGGCATTAAACCGTTTGATTAGTTCAGACAATTCTGAAACATCCGCTTTCATTAAAGCATCATAGGCCAAAACCAGAAGTGCATCACCGGCAAGCAATGCTGTTGGCTCATTCCACTTAATGTGCACTGTAGGAAATCCCCGGCGTAGTTCAGCCCGATCCATAATGTCGTCATGCACCAGCGAAAAATTGTGGAAAAGCTCGGTGGATAAAGCTGCATCAGCATCCTGAGCGGAAGGAGCCCTGAAAAGCTCAAGACATTGCAATACAAAAACGGGTCGGATTCTTTTGCCCGGTAATTCCAGAAAATACCGGATGGGGTCGTACAAACTGACGGGTTGCTGAGGTAATTGAAGCCGGCCAATGGCGGCTTCCACTTGTGGTAAGAGGTGTTGAATCTGGTATTGCATCAAAAAAAGTATCCAAAATTGAATCCGATCCGCACGGGAATCGTAATCCGGTTTGTTTTCAAACGGTTGTAAATCAACAATTGTTCCGGAATTCGGGCGAAGCGGAATCCAAAACCGATGCCTGCGTACAAATCAAGGGTAAGAGTATTGTGTTTGTTGTAAACTCCAAAAAGTCGGTTTCCCAACAGCAGTGTGAGTTCTACTTTGGTTTCCTCTCCCACATAGTTACGTAAAACCGAGATCGAATCATTTCCTTCAATGGTAAGCAGCTTGTGGGTGTAATTACTCAATCTGAGCTCCTGTCCGATGTACAGGCTCCCGGTTCCCCGGTCGGGACTGTAGAGTTTTTGCCTGAAATCGACCGAATTCCCAATGGTAAACACCTTTTTGCTTTCGGTTGCCTCTGAGTGGTCGCGGAAAAATGGTTGCCTGAAAATTGTGACCATAACCTCGTAACCGAGTCGGTCGTGAAAAAAATACTCTATGCCGAAAGGAAGGGACGAAATGGCAAGTGCGAAGGGATTTCCACCGACAATAAATCCTTTTACCTCATTTATCTTTTGAGTGAAGTGGCGGTTTGCCCGCTTGGAAAACAGGAAGTCAGCTTTTCCAGTATTTCTGGGCCTGGGCTTTGCTGTGGTATCCGAAGTTGACAGGGCAGGTTTAGGTGGGACTGCTGGTTGTGTCATTTCATAAAAGGTGGTGTAATGCCCAATAAGTTTCCCATCCCTTCCAAGCAAATCCCATGATCCGATTTTCTGACCATTTTGCATTTTGCCTTTCATTTTGACAGAACCATTTTCATAATACCCGCTGTATTGCCCGGTACCCTGGACATAAAAGCACTCACCCTCCAGGCCACCGTCTTCAAAATAAAATTTCCATGGACCTTCGTATTTGTTGTTTTCAATGCGGCCCTTCATTTTGATTTTCCCGTTGTCGTAAAATTCAACGTAATCGCCGGTTCCTTTCACAAACGTAGCTTGTCCCATCAAAGCACCCGAAGGGAAAAAGAACTTCCATGCACCATCTTTCTGGTCGCTTTCAAGGTCCCCCTCTGAACTAACTCCGCCAGTTTCATGGTAGTATTTCCACCTGCCGAATTTCAGATTGTCTTTGAAATGCCCTTCCGAACTTGGGTTTCCATTGTTGTAAAAAAACTTCCAGTAGCCCTGCCGTTCCCCTTTTTTCTCATGGCCAATGGCTTTTAAAACTCCATTTTCATGGTAGTACCGCCAAACAGAATCGCTGGCGCCCTGGTCAATGATTCCTTCCATTCGAACAAGCCCATTACCAAAAAGTTCTTTGTACCAACCTCTTCCCTTAACCAGATAAGCGGTGCCTTTCAAAGTGCTGTCTTCATGAAAATATTTCCAGAATCCTTCCGGCCTGCCCTTTCGATAGGTCCCTGTGCTTTTTACCGGACCGCTTTCATAGAAAAATGTCCATGTACTGTCCTCCTGATCCTGAAGGTAAAATCCGGATTGTGCCAGTTTGCCTGTCTCAAAATACGTATTTCCGGGGCCTTCAAGTTTTCCGTTTTTGTAAAACGAAACGCTTCTTAAAACACCAGTTTCATAAAACCTTTCCCAGCAACCATCGGGTTGATTGCTGAGATAATTGCCCCTGGTTTTGAGCAATCCATTTGTGAAAAAACTTGAAAATGGGCCTGTTCTGATGTTTTGATTCCTGGGATCTACATGAAAAATCTCTTTGACCACCAGATTGCCAGCGTCATAGTACTTTGTTTTTTTTATCCATTGGGTCTGGGCCAAAAGGTTACCGGTCAATAGAAAAAAGAAGATTGACAGGCAGATTCCTACCTTTGCCACGGGCCAAAAAAAATTGGGAGCCGGGTGTGGGTGAAAAAAAGTAATTCGCCTGTTCACAAAGCCTTTGTCCATGGCAAATGTATTTCGAATAATCTTCTTTTCCCCATTGGCATTCCTTTGGTATCTGGTTTTGTGGACCCGCCATGCCTTGTACAATTCCGGCATTCTAAAGGTTTATCAGCCGCCGGTACCGACGCTGAGCATTGGAAACCTGGAGTTGGGTGGCTCGGGGAAGACCCCAATGGCAGATTACATCATTCAGCATTTCTGTGACCAAAGAAGCATCGCTTGTCTATCCCGGGGGTATCTCCGGAAAACTTCCGGGTTTCGGCTGGCAGATGAGAAGGATTCTGTTGATACCATCGGTGATGAGGCTTTTCAGCTTTTTCAAAAATGGGGTTCGAAAATCAGAGTGGCTGTCGATTCAGACCGGACCAGGGGAATAAAATCATTGCTTGCCCTTCCAGATCCACCCGATTTTATACTTCTTGACGATGCCCACCAGCACCGGGCTGTATTGCCTGGTTTTTCTTTGTTGCTTACACCCTTTCCCTATCCGTTTTTCAAAAACCATCTTTTCCCTTCAGGAACCTTGAGAGATATTTCTTCCAGATGGAAAGCTGCTCATGCATTGGTGTTTACCAAAGCGCCACTTGCAGACTTGTCTACCTGGGAAAAAGCCATGGAACTTTTTCCGGAAGCTCCTAAGAAAGGAAAGCCTGTTTTCATTTCGGCCTCTGCTTACTTTCCCGCAAGAAACCGACATGGCCAGCCGGCTCCGGAAGGAACCACATTTGTCTGCGTTGCCGGACTTGCCTCCAATCAATTGTTTTTCGACCATTGCAAGGCCAACTATACCGTTTCAAAATTCATTGGTAAGCCTGATCACTATTCCTTTCCGGAAGCTTTTTTTTCTGGAGAAAAATTGGAAAACACAAGGCTTCTTTGCACCGAAAAAGATTTTTACAAACTCCTGCTCAGGGCCCCTGATCCTGATTTCGTATATTTTGTACCGCTTCAAATCCAGATTTATCCGGAAGCCGATTTTCAAAATGTCATTTCCTCGTTTCTGGATTAACCTCCTTTTTTTGCTGGCTGGTTCTTTTGCTGCATCAGGCCAGATCCTGGACGACAGTTCAAAAATGCTGTATTCAGTGAAGACCGTTAAGTACCGGACAGATTCAGAAATGGCATCAGGAACGGGCTTCCAACAGGGAGATTCCAGTCTGACTGCCTTTTCTGAAAAAGGTGATTTTCTGCATCAAAACCGGAAAATGTTCCAGAATCTGGGTGTTTTCGGAAGCGCAGCCCGACCGTTGTTCTACCAGCTTCCATCCCATATCGGCCTTAGAAACGGCATGGAAATGTTTGATTACCTTATACCAGGCTTTTCAGGGATCCGATACTACAATACACTTTCTCCGTACACCGATCTTTCTTATCACCAGGGAGCCAGACAAAGAGCAATGTTGAAAGCTACTTTTTCTGTCAATCTGAATCCTGGTCTTAACCTGACCGGACACTACCAACGGCTTACCGCCATGCGGGTTCTCAACGTCACCCAATCTGAAGAACGGATGATCGACCACCACTCTGCCTGGATTTCTGCCCACTACCAACATCCCAAAAAGCACTACAGGATTTGGGGATCTTATGCCCACCTCAACCATCTTCAATACGAAACCGGCGGCGGAAAGGCCCGGAGTTATTCGGAAACCGACAGCCTTTTTCTCGAGCCTGAAATCGCCCTGGTCAACCTGAACAATAATGCCCGCAACAGGGAGCTCCGAAATGGCTTTTATCTGAGTCAACATTGGAAGCCTTTTAAAAACAGTCTGTTTCTGCGAACTTCTACCTCCAGGCAAAGACAGATCAACCGCTATACAGATCCTCTCCCCAACCCAGCTTTTTATGGGAAAGACCGGCAGTATTTCCAGAAAGACCCCATCGCCATCCCCGATACTTTGTTTAGTGATCGTGCATGGCAGGTTTGGGAGAATACCATTTTTGCAGGGGTTCAGGACAGCCTTCAAACCACAGAAGTTTTTATCCGGAGAAGAGATCCAAGGTATTTCAATAACCTTCAAACGTTTTTTTCACCAAAAGGAGAGTGGATTGCCGGATTTCACTTCAAGGGACTGTATAAAGGGAACCAGGCCGAATTGCGGGCCGAGTATCTTGACGACCGCCAGTTTGATTTGCAGGGTATTCTTCAGATTAAGGGCTGGTCTGTCCAGGGCAGGCTGGTTTCCTTTCAACCTTCTGTTATCCAGCAAACATTCATAAGCAAGAATCTCATTTATCAAACTGGATTTGAACCTTCCAGGGCCCTTCAGTTTAAGGGTGAGAAGGCATTCAAATTGAGAAAATGGACATTAAGGCCTTCTTTTGAACAGATACTTGTCAATAAAGGGATTGCATTTGATACTTCTTTCCAACCATTTCAGGCCGATAAAATTGCCAGTATGCAGTACCTCGGGCTGGAGATAAATGGTCAGATCAGAAAAAGGCTATTTTCAAGGAATCAGTTTATACGTGTTTTTCAGGCAGGAGGCAGAATCAGCCAGATGCCAGGTTATGTTTACAGGTCAACCCATTGGTATGAGTTGGTCCGGAACAGGAAAGCTTATGGAGTTCAAATAGGGTTTAATCTGGACTGGCGCTACGACTGGCCTTCGGAAGTTTTTCAACCGCTAACCGGCCAATGGGGACTCCAGAATCAATACCGGATTCCACCTTATTTTCTTTTCGATGCCTTTGCCCATATCCGGATTGATCGGGTGCGGCTTTACTTCAAAGTACATAATACGCTTCAGGGGCTGGGTAGCCCGGGTTATTTTTCTGCACCTTTTTATCCGGGACAGCGGCGATTGTTCGAATTTGGCCTGAATTGGACCTTCTTCGATTAAACCTCAGAAAACCGGACTTAACATAGTCGTAACATTGGCGTCAAAGCCCTTTCCATATATTTGCCCGCCTCCCGGGGCATAACCTTATGTTCGGAATTGAACTAGGAATTTTAGCTTTATTGATTTTCTGCCTGCTGGCGGCCTGTGCCTTTGAGTTTGTCAATGGCTTTCATGATACAGCCAATGCTGTAGCTACAGTAATTTACACCAACTCCCTCAAACCAACCCACGCCGTACTTTGGTCCGGATTCTGTAATTTCGTTGGGGTATTTATTGGAGGAATCGGAGTAGCCATGGGTATTGTAAAATTGTTGCCCGTGGAAGCACTTGTCGATGCAAACCTCGGTCACAACGTGGCCCTTATACTGTCCCTGCTTTTTAGTGCCATCATCTGGAATCTGGGTACCTGGTATCTCGGATTGCCCGCCTCAAGTTCACATACTCTGATCGGAAGTATCATTGGCGTGGGGATTGCATTCCCATTTGTTGAAGAAGGCTCAAAGACCGCCATCGATTATACCAAAGCCATGGAAATAGGTGCTTCACTCATTATTTCCCCATTGTTTGGTTTTAGTTTTACGGTCCTGCTCATGTTCATCATGAAAAAGTTCATTGACAACGATGACCTTTTCAAAGAACCTAAAAAGGGCAAACACCCACCGTTTTGGATCAGATCCATTCTCGTGGCGACATGTACCGGGGTAAGCGTTTCACATGGTGCCAACGATGGGCAAAAAGGAGTTGGTCTGGTAATGCTGATCCTGATAGGCATTTTACCTCTTTATTTTGCTTTGAATACAGCTAAGCCAATAAATCTTGCTACCACCCATCTGGATAACCTGACCTATTCATTTGCCAAAGTAGATACCACCGAACTGGGGCAGACAGATATGTTAGTGCTCAGGAGCATGCGTTCAGAAATTGAGGCTTTGGAAACCATTTCGAGTTCCAAAAGATTAACTTCAGAAATGTCAGCACGTGAAAAGCTGGAATTCCGTGGGTTATTGATCAGATTAAACAAAGATGCCAAATCTTTACTCGATAGTCGTGATGTAGGGTTGCACCGAAAAAACCGCCGCCAGGTGGAAACTGCGCTCACCGGACTTAAAGAACACACCGATTATTCCCCGTTCTGGGTTACCCTGATGATTTCTGTATCCTTGGGTCTGGGCACCACCATTGGTTGGAAACGGATTGTAAAGACACTCGGAGAGAAAATAGGGAAAGAACACCTCACCTATGCTCAGGGCGCTTCTTCTGAGTTGGTTGCCGCCTCTACCATCGCTGTTTCTACCTTTCTTAGTTTACCCGTAAGCACCACACATGTACTCTCCAGCGGTATCGCCGGCAGCATGGTAGCCAGTAAAGGGGTTAAAAATCTGCGTAAGGATACGGTTACTTCCATATTGCTGGCCTGGGTATTGACCCTCCCTGCCACCATCCTTTTATCGGGTTCTTTATTCATTTTATTTCGGAGCCTGCTATAATCCACCGAAAAGTGGTTTTCAATAGTCAGGTTTTTTTTCAATTTTGGTCAGGTTACTGATAACCAAAAGATTTCGAATTAACTTTGCCCGGAATTAATTATAAAAAATGACAGCAAGCCATCGTATTGAAAACCTCCGGTTCGCACCTAAAGAAAAGAATCTGTTTTTTCCCACCGTTCGAAAAAGGGTAGACCAGTACTTTGCAGAAAGTGGTCTCGACAAAACGGCCAATACCGAGATGAAAATCAAGGCCGTAGTACTTTTAGGGAGTTACATTGGTGCTTACCTTCTTTTGATCTCCCAATGGATTCCAATTGAATGGACCCTCCTGGTCTGGGGATTCATGGGTATAGTTAAATCTGGAGTCGGGATGAGTGTAATGCACGATGCCAACCATGGCGCCTTCTCCAAAAAACAGAAAATAAACGACTGGATCGGCCAGAGCATTAATCTTTTGGGCGGGTCGGTGTACAACTGGAAGCTTCAACACAACATCCTGCACCACACGTATACCAATATTGCCAGCCACGACGAAGACATAAAAAACCGGGCGGCCTTGCGGTTTAGTCCGGCTGGTAAGAACAAGCCTTCCCAGAAATATCAACACATCTATGCCTTCTTTTTTTACAGCCTCATCACCTTGTATTGGGTTGTAGCAAAAGACCTTGTACAGCTTATCGGCTTTTCCCGCAGCGGGGTCAACAAAAACACCTTTAAAGAAAATATTATTCTTTTTATCAAAATGACCTTTGATAAATTTTTTTATTTCCTTGTGTTTTTGGTCATTCCAATTTGGGTGGTTGGCATGCCGGCAGGCTGGGTTGTGGGCGGGTTTCTCTTCATGCATTTTCTGGCAGGATTGATCCTCACCCTCATTTTTCAAATGGCCCATACCGTGGAAGGAACCGACCATCCGGTGGCCAATGCCGACGGTGTTATCGAAAACGATTGGGCCATTCACCAGATGAATACCACCATGAACTTTTCCCGCGACAACAAACTCCTGAGCTGGTACCTGGGCGGACTCAATTACCAGGTGGAGCACCACTTGTTCCCGAAAATCTGCCACGTTCATTATCCTGCGCTTTCCCACATTGTGAAAGCCACTGCAGAAGAGTTCGGTGTTCCTTACCTCGAAAACAAAACCTTTGGTCAGGCCCTGGCCTCCCACTTACGGTATCTCAAAACGGTCGGCACCATGCCCGACTGGAACGAAGCCATCGCATAATCCGGTATCAACGAAACTTTTTTCCTTAGACCTTCCATTACGGGAGGTCTTTTTATTTGGGCGGCAATTCAGGCTGTCCGGTATAGTCCTCACCCAAACCGCCATGAACCAGTTTTATGCCCCAAAACCTCAGTTTGGCGGTCTGGGTTCCGGGCTGCCCCTCCCATCCTGGCCGCGAGGGCAGTTAACCGTTGGTTTTTCCGGGTTCCTTTTACCAAGGTGAAAATATCGAATGGGTTACACCTCCCGGAGCCCTTTGAAACCATGAAATTGTCAGGGTTAGCGGGCATGCTGGAGGTTGAAAATGGAGTTGTCCGGGATTTTGGCTTTCAACTGGTTGAAGAAGCTTGGTTCAGGCTTTTTCAACTTTAAGTATAGTTTTTTCAGAAAAGAAAACAGTCCAACCGAAAACAAAAAAGCCACCCGGTTTGGGTGGCTTTTGAAAATCTTTGCATCAGAAATCAGTCGATCTCAATAACGCAGTATTTGGTAAGGCTCCAGAATTTGTTGAAATCTGAAATCTTCAGAAATACTTCTTCTCCTGAAGTGGTAAAGTAATATGAATTTTCAGGGTGGGCTGAAATCACTTTCTTCTTTTTCACAATGCCCAGTTTAATTTCCGAAAGCGACTTGATGTTGATTTTCTTGAACTTGCTGTTGTCCAGCTTATCTGAGATTTTGGCAACCTTTCCCATACCCAAAACACCACCTTCTTTTTTAATGATGCCTTGTTCTGCAAGTTCCTTCCTTGTTCCGAAAGCGAGGAATGCCGTCGTCAACTCAGTCTCTTTGTTGTCAATGGTCTTTTGCCTTTCCACAAGCTCCTGATCTTTTTTGGAGATTTCTTCGTTTTTGGTGGCGATTTCCTGGTCTTTGGTGGCTACAGTCTGGTTCAACTCACCCACTTTTACCTCCAGCCCCTGAATGGTTTGTTGCATCTCCACAATCTGAACCTCTTTCTCTGTAATCTGTTTTTTCAGCGTCTCAATCATTTTCTGAAGAGCCGCATTGGCTTTTCCTGATTTCCTGGCCTTTTTCTCCAATGCCACCATCTTGGCCTTGTTCTGCTCCATATAGGAGTTAATGCCAGCGATCATGGCATCTATTTTTTCCTTTTGGTTGGAATATCCTTCTTTGTTTAGTTCGCCTACTACCATCTGATCTTTGGCCACCGAATCGAGGTTGGCTTCGATTTCTTCAATCATTCTGGACAACTCGGCATTTTCACCCGACTTTCCTGAACTGACTGCAACTACAGAATCGTATTTTGCCTGGAGATCCTTGTATTCTTTCGAATTTTCGACATTGCCACAGGCAAAACCCAAAAAAGCGAGGGAAGCAAAAAGAATGTACTTCATTTTTTTTTGTTAATTGTTTGAAAGTTCCTGTTGTAAAGTTACTGCAATATTCGAAAGTCCTGATCATATTAGAAACTCGGTCCATGTTTTTGGAAAAAGAATGCCTGAAAAAAAATGATATGGTATTTTTTTAAGATTTTCCCGGCTCTGGGATTTCCAGGTGGGATTTCTTTTTCAACCCAATTCATTTTCCTTTGCATGTACTGAATATGAAAACCACAAAACTGCTTTGCCTTTTTTCCTTCCTGGTATTTGGATTTAACCCTGCTCTGGGCCAGTTCATTCAGGTTGGGGCAAACACCCTTTCATTTGGAGTCCTTTCCGAAAACCGAATCGACAGTCTGCCAATTTTGCTTCGAAATCCAACCGATCGCCTTGCGCAATTCCGGCTTAAGTTTCCATTACGCATTTATGGAAGCCAGCCTTATTCTGTTTCAGATACTTCCGGTTCCATTCCAGCCGGCGGGCAGAAAACCATTTGGGTACGCTGCAGCATCAGTCATAATACTGCCCAGCCAGGAGCCCTCATCATTCAAACTTTCTGGCCCCTTCCCGGTGGTTTATTGCCCGTAGGAGAGACTCAGGTTCGTTTACAGGCCCAGGGGCGCTACTCAAAAACCTATTATTCAGGGACAGAGAATAAGGCCGAAGAAGAGCTGAAGTCAATTTTAAAAAATCGC
>JBIPNA010000279.1:0-5181 GCA_044375665.1 Catalimonadaceae bacterium | reverse complement strand
AAAGCATGTCCTCATGACTTGTTTGGGATGCAAAAAAGGGAATACCTTTAAAATACCAGTGTTTTTAAGTTGAAATTGAAGGTCCTTACTCAAAAGAAACAGAGTTTCAGGCCTTGCCAAAGGAAACCCCTATCTTTGCGGCCCATTTTTTCTTTTATGATATCGACCAGTAATGTTTCCCTTCGTTTCGGGAAGCGACTTTTGTTTGAAGATGTTACCATCAAGTTTTTGCCTGGAAATTGCTATGGCCTCATTGGAGCCAACGGTGCGGGTAAGACAACTTTTGTAAAAATACTATCCGGTGAAATCGAGCCTCAGACCGGGGATGTGATCATGGCACCGGGACAAAGGCTGGCAGTTTTAAAGCAGAACCAATTTGCTTTCGACGCCTATCCGGTACTCGAAACTGTATTGATGGGCCATGAGCGGCTATATGCCATCATGAAAGAAAAAGATGCCATTTATGCCAAGGAAGATTTTTCTGAGGCAGATGGAAACCGGGCAGCAGAATTGGAAGCCGAATTTGCCGAGTTGGAAGGTTGGAATGCAGAATCCGATGCGGCCACCATGCTGAGTGAGCTCGAAATAAGTGAAGACATCCACCACAAACTGATGAAGGATCTGGATGGAAGTCAGAAAGTAAAGGTATTGCTGGCCCAGGCCTTATTTGGGAATCCTGATGTGCTGCTTCTTGATGAGCCTACCAACAACCTGGATCTCAAGACAGTTCAGTGGCTGATAAAATTTCTGGGCGATTTCCGGAATACCGTTATTGTGGTTTCCCACGACAGATATTTCCTGGATGAAGTTTGTACCCATGTGGCCGACATAGATTTTGGAAAAATTCAGATTTATCCCGGAAACTATTCCTTCTGGTATGAATCAAGCCAGTTGGCACTCCGCCAAAGAGCCGATCAAAACAAGAAAATGGATGAAAAGCGGAAGGAACTTGAGGAGTTTATCCGCCGGTTTTCTGCCAATGTGGCCAAGTCAAAGCAGGCCACTGCCCGTCAGAAAATGCTTGAAAAACTGACACCTGAAGAAATCAAACCTTCCAACAGAAAATACCCATACATCTTTTTCAAGGCCGAAAGAGAAGTTGGGGATCAGGTCCTCAATGTTACCAACCTTGGTTACCAGAATCCGGAAGGGGAGTGGTTGTTCCGCAACCTCACGTTTACCATAGAGCGGGACCAGAAAGTGGCCGTCGAAAGCCATAGTTCCACCGGAAGTACGGCCTTGTTTCAGGTTCTTGCAGGCGAAATCAAGCCAACAGAGGGAGAGTTTAAATGGGGAGTTACCACTTCTCTGGGACACCTTCCCAACGACAATGCCCGGTATTTTCAGGACCCAAGCCTAAATCTGGTAGATTGGCTCAGGCAATATTCTGTGGAAAAAGATGAAAGTTATATCCGCGGTTTTCTGGGGCGTATGTTGTTTTCCGGTGAAGAGGCACTCAAAAAATCGAATGTGCTTTCCGGAGGAGAAAAAGTCCGCTGCATGTTCAGCAAGTTGATCCTCGAAGCCCCAAATGTTTTGTTGCTCGACGAGCCTACCGATCACCTTGACCTGGAAAGCATTACTGTGCTGAACAACGCTTTGACGGAATTCAAAGGGATTATCCTGATGAAAAGCCGCGACTTTCAACTGAACAACACAGTGGTCAACAGAATTCTCGAAATCGGAAAAGGAATTTCTATGGACAAACTAGGTCAGTTTGAAGAATACATCAAGGCCAGGGATGAACGAAATGCGGTAGGGGTTTGAAAGTGGGGTCAATAAAGCCACACAATTTTCGGCCCTGGTCAATTTTGAATCCGGCTGGTTAAACTACCTTTTCATTTCACTTTGAACGCTCATTCTTTTGTTTTTCCTGTAACCCGAAAACAAATATTTCAGAATGAAAATTAACGCATTACGGCTCCGGCAACACTTCGAGGCCATGAGCCTGATTGGAAAAATTGGGGACACAGGTACATGTCGGCCCACCATGACCCCGGTTGAAAAAGAAGCTTTCCAGATAGCCGGTGCCTGGATGGAGGAGGCGGGTATGCAGGTGCGCATTGATGCCTTTGGAAATCTCATCGGCCGACTTGAGGGAAGTCAGCCCGGTTTGCCGGTTTTGATGATGGGTTCCCATCTCGATTCGCAGCCTTATGGAGGAAGATTTGATGGGGTTGCAGGTGTGCTTTGCGCCATCGAGGTGGTTCATTCACTTCATGAACAGGGCATCCGTCCGGTTCGAAGTATTGAGGTGATTTCTTTTGCAGACGAAGAAGGATGGCGGTTTAAAAAAGGACTTTTCGGCTCCCGAGGTATTCTCGGAAAACTGGAGCCAGGCGAGCTCGAACGGACAGATAGCGAAGGCATAACCCGTCGGCAGGCTTTGCTTGATTTCGGGGGAAATCCGGATCTTTTTTCTGAAGATGAATATAAGCCGGGCAGCATCCATTGCTTCCTCGAGCTCCATATCGAGCAGGGCCCCATCCTTGACCTTGCTCAGAAACCCATCGGAATTGTTTCGGGAATATCGGGCCCATTGTGGTGGACCTTAACTTTTTCCGGAATGGCTGGCCATACGGGATCCGTGCCCATGCATCTTCGGCAGGATGCCCTCGTAGGTGCAGCCGAAGTGATTCTTGCCCTTCGTGAACTGGCTACAAAAGTTCCTGGTGCCCCAACAGTTGGATCCGTGGGTACCATCGAGGTATTTCCTGCATCCAGAAACATCATTCCGGAAAAAGCAACCATTACCCTCGATCTTCGGGATATTGACCTGGAACGGCGAAATCAGTATGAAGTCGAATTGAAAGAAAAAATTGAATCCATTGCCAAAAAGCATCGGCTGACATTCACTTTATCAGAGGATACCCGGAGCGATCCGAGATATTGTGCCGAATGGATCCGAAACCTGATCCAGGAGGAAACCATTGCCCTCGGACTAGATGCCCCAGAGCTGATGAGTGGCCCTTTCCACGATGCCCTCGCCCTGTCTTATGCCTGCGATTATGGAATGATTTTCGTGCGTTGCAAGGATGGAATCAGTCACAATCCCCTGGAATATGCTTCCTGGGAAGATCTGGCACTTGGTGCTGAGGTTTTGTCTGGAACCGTATCCAGGATTCTTTCCCAAACCCCATAGGGAAAAAAGGGAGTCCTTTCCTGGCTATTCCAATCGATACTATAAGATCTGTGTTTCTGCCGTCAATCTGGTCATTTCTCCATAAAACTTCTGTTCTGAATTGAAATGCAATCTGAAGAGCCTGCTCTGGTTTTTTTAGATAGCATTGGAAGCTATCCCCCCTTTAAAATGAAAATGTGTTTTTGTCTGCACGTTTCAGTATTGTTTCGAGCCGCCCCGCTATTTCAATCAGGCCGCTGCTGCAAGGACAGATAAAGTCGACGATGTCTGGCATCAGGACGTCGCCCGGTGCAATCATTTTTCAAACAAATCAAGGTTTTGCTTTTGATTTCTTTTGAATCGCAGTATTAAACGATAATTTCAAAATATCTGGTTATTAACCGATAAAACTCAAATATCTCCTTTATAGACGATTGGGTGTCCAGGCTAAATCTGCCCCGTAATCCCTGGCAAATCTTCCCATGGGTAAAAAAAAACACCCACCATTTCTGATGGGTGTTTTTGCTAAGTAGATCAATCTTAGATTTTTGAAATCCGGAACTGTTGTAAGCCTTTGCTTGTCAGTACCCTGACAACATATAAGCCTGTAGGTTGATCCCGAAGATCTAATGGAATGGATCCTTCGGTGGTTCCGCCCATTTGACTGAAAACCAATTTTCCGGAAACCGACACCACATCCAGTTGCTCTATCGGTTCCACACCGGAATCAAGGTAAAACAAACCTGTACTGGGATTCGGCCATACACGTACCAAAGAACTGGTTGGTTCAGGAACATCAAAGCCTTCCCTGATGGGTGCGAAGGTGAGTACTGCCACGGCAACCCCTGAGTTTGTAAAACCCGATGCCGTTGCCACAGCTCTGATGGTGGTCGTACTGCTGACAGAAAATGGTCCCGTATACAGCTTGGTGAAGAAATTCGGAGTGGTCAGAAGCGGCAGATTCCCATTGGTGGTGTAATAAACCGAAGCTCCCGGAGTAGCTGAAGAAATCGTTACCAATTGGGGGCCTGCATAATTACCTGTGCCCGGATTGATGACAGGTGTAGCCGCCGGTAAGGTCGGGTTGGTGATGGTCAGCACAAAGGTCACCACATCCGAATTAAGCAAACCCGATTTTACCCCGACCACTTTTAAAGTAGTAGTTGAAGTTATTGAAACAGGCCCGGCGTACAATTTCGTAAATGTATTGGGAACCGTCAGGTTCGGTGTATTTCCGTTGGTGGTGTAATACAGCTGTGCACCAGAAGTACTCGTAGAAAGAGCAACCGATTGTGCACTGGTATACGTCCCCGTTCCTGGAGAAGCGACCGGTTTTTGAACCTTACCCGGATTGGTAATGGTAAGGAAGGCAGCAGTAACGGCACTGTTTGGAACGCCGGAAAGCACAGCAATGGCCCGGATGGTGGTGGTCTGAAGGACAGAAATTGGGCTGGTGTAAAGCTTGGTAAATGAAGTTCCGATGACAGGAGTATTACCGCTGGTGGTATAGTAAATCTGCGCACCTGGAGTGGCACAACTTATTTGAACCTGTTGGGGCAAATCATAAACTCCGGTTCCCGGAAGGATGACAGGTTTCTCTACGAAGCTGAATAGGGTGTCTATCACCACATTGGCGGAATCCTTGCAATCACCGGCCTCAGAGAAAACCAGGATCCGGTAAGAACCTGTGAGCAAAAAGTTGTATTTGAATCTCATCGGGCCCGTTTGGGTTGGATTGGTGCTTATGGGAGCAAAACTTTCTCCGTTCCATTTTTTTAACAGGTGAATAAGCCCGCCGCAAGTAGCTCCTTTTACTTTAAACTGGATTTCTCCCGGCGTCAAACCAGACGGTTTGGTCGAAATCGAGTCAAGGTCAAGACTGCAGGGATCCGCTCCCAGTGAAACCAAAATGGTGTCCAGACAACCTTGTGAATTCTGAACCAGCAGTTGATAATTGCCGGCAGCAAGTCCCGGAAAGCGAACAGTAAACTGCTCATCCACAGTATCTATCCCAAAAAGGACAGGCGAAGGTGTACCCGTATTGTACAAATAACCCACTC
>JBIPNA010000278.1:0-5193 GCA_044375665.1 Catalimonadaceae bacterium | reverse complement strand
CCTGGCCGTCATTTTCCCAATGGTTTGTTTTTTGGAAAATACGATCGGTATCGCCCTCCTGACGATGTTGACGACTCCGTCATGGTGTATATGATGCAGAACCGCGATCAGCAAGAGGCCCGCTGGTTAATGGAACATATTGATGCTTATGCCAATGGCAGCCGGAAATGGGTGTTGAACTGTGATCTGCATTACAAAGACCTCCGGGCCTACTGTACTTTTTTTTGCAAGGATATGCCACTGGGTTTCGATGCCTGCGTAATTTCCAACGTATTGTATTTCAATATGCTTTATGGCTTTGAAACCAATTTCAAACAACAGGATTCCATTCAGTACCTGCTGACCATGCTCGAAAGAAGAGACCACCTTCTGATGCCGGAAAGCGTTTCTCCTTATTACCCCCATGCCTCCATTATCCTTTACCACCTGGCCAAACTGATGAGCCAGTTTTCCATACCCGAACTGGATCGAAAAAGGGCGAGGGTTGTGCAGGACATCCGCAATATCCTCGCAGAAAACCTTTTTCCTGCCGAGAGAACCATGCTTGAATCGGCCTGGATGTGGATGACAGGTGAAGTCCCCAGAGAAAATGGCGGAAAAGCCAGGAAAGGCCGGTTTTACTTTTTTGTCCTTCCCCTTACTTTGGAATTGGAAGGCAGTCTGGCCCAGTGGCTCGCAAGGCAAAGGTGGACCCACATCCGGTTTCACTCCGAGGCCCTCGAATGGGCATTTCAAATTGAGAATGAGGTTCTGAGGCGATCTATTTTAAGGGGTTAACTACTTTTTTGTGCTGCTTTCGCATTGGAAATCCTTTTATAGAGTCTAACATATTAAAAATCAGTGCATTATACTTGAAGGCCATAACAGCCCTACGGATGCAGAGGTTAGGGTGCCCTCTATTTTGATATAGTTTATGCCTTGGATAGATTACCTACAGCATGATTTGAGTTTCAAGCTCAAAGACTCTGAATAACCTTCTAAATTCAAAGAGAGTAAAGCCAACGATCTGAAAAAGTTAGCTATGGAATAAGCCTCAGCCCCAAAAGCGGAAGGCACCATGCTTTCACTGCTTATGGTTTGGACCTGCAGACCACGAAAAGTAAAAAGTTTCCAACCTGGATATGGTCTGAAAAGAGAAGCAGTTTTATATCTAATTGCATATAGAGAAGCGCTTATGTTATTTTTTATACGTATATGCATATAGTGTCATTATTCCAATTAATTTTGTACGCAAATGCATATACTATGAGTAGATTATCCGACTTTGTTAAGGGCAGAAGAAAGCAGTTTGGTTTTACCCAGGAGGAATTTGCTGAAAAGGCTGGCGTTGCCCTGACAGTAATCCGGAAGATTGAACAGGGAAAGGAAAATCTAAGCTTGTCGAAGGTCAATCAGGTGTTGAACATGTTTGGCCATGTTTTAGGTCCGGTAGTTGAGCACCATGCGCCAGGGAATCGTTAAATATAATCAGATCAGAGCTGGCCTTCTGGTAGAGGAAGATAATGGAGAATACCTCTTCGTTTATGACGAAAAGTATGTTGATACCTATCCGGATCAATTCATCACTTTTCAAATGCCGGTATCCACAAGGCCTTACCGAAGCAAAAGACTATTCCCGTTTTTTGATGGATTAATCCCGGAAGGATGGCTGTTGAATATTGCGGCTGAAAGCTGGAAAATAAACAGAAATGACCGGATGGGGCTTCTTATTGCATGTTGTCAAAATACGGTGGGTGCGGTAAGTGTGCACCCTTTAAATCCGGCAGGCGATGCGTAAATGTCTGTCTTGTTATAAGGAATTGGAAGAAAAGCAGGTGGATTATCATCCCGGATGCATCAGCGCATTTTTCGGAACCAGGCATGCCCCTGTTTTACCCTATCACTTATCAGAGCTGGAAAAATTGGCGCAAGAGTCGGCAAGGCTATCCATATCTGTTCCCGGTGTTCAGCCAAAATTATCTCTGGGTTTGATCAAAACAGCTTTGGAAAACGGACATCAGGGGCGGTTGACCATAATGGATGCTTTGGAAGGGCATTTTATTCTGAAACCCCGGAATGCAGAATATCCGCAGATGCCGGAAAATGAGCACCTTTCAATGAAGTTGGCCAAACTTTTTAAAATAGACATTGTCCCTGTTAACATGATTCGACTGGCATCGGGAGAATTATGTTTCATCACCAGACGAATTGACCGAAATCCGGATGGATCTAAAAACCACATGATTGATTTTCTGCAGATTCTGGAGCTGGAAAGTAAATACAAGGGCACCATGGAAACACTGGGAAAAACCATTGGCAATTTATCTGTAAACACCTTGCTGGACAGGATGCGATTTTTTGAGGCAACGGTATTCAACTACATTATCGGAAACAATGATATGCACCTGAAGAACTTCTCTATGTTTTTGTCAGAAACGGGTTGGGTGCTTTCACCATTCTACGACCTATTGAATGTAAAAATGATATTGCCTGAAGATAAGGAGGATATGGCTTTACTGCTTGGAGGGAAAAAAGAAAACTTCAATAAAGGATACTTCGACCGATTAGCAGTTCTGTTAAATCTTAATGATAAACAAATCAACTCTGTGTATAAAAGGCTGATAAAATGGCAGCCCGAGGCTGATCAATGGATTGAAAGATCATTTCTGGAAACAGAACGACAAATTGCCTACAAAAAACTGATTGCCGGGCGCATAAAAATCTTTCATCCATAACCCTGGAGGCCTACTCCTGAGGATAGATTTAGTTTGCGCACCCAGGCGAAGAATTTTTTATCAACCTCCTGCCACAAGACTTTTCAAATCATTCCTTTTTCGACAAGATTTTTGGGGCAGGAAAAAAATCCGGCCCGGTCTGCTTCAGCAGAAATCGTGGCCAAATGTTTTAACCCAATCTGCGTGAGGGACAACAGCGGAAAACCCACAGGAAGGGCCCGAAACCTGGGTTAAGTCTGGAAATAGGTGGGAGCCGGCCCGGACGAGGATTTGTAGCGAATGGCCCGACGGCGACGCAGGAAGCCGGCACGCCCAAAGGTAAAATATGTAAAAGAGCAATGCGGGAACGGAGGTTTTCAGGCCTGAATTTCCTGCTTTGCAAGGTATTCGACAAGCCGGCGTTTGGCTACCGGAAGGAGGCTTTCCTCCCAGGGAACGTAAACTTCTGATTCGATCAGGTAGGTGGCCCAGCCGGCATTGGGGCCGGCACTTCGGATGAGGTCTGTTTTGGCCCGCTCAAAAGTAGTGGTGAAATTTAATTGCATTTGACTGAGGTAGCTCACATGCAAGGCCCGGTATGGCCCATCGGGAAGGTGAACGCGGGTAAGGTTGTACTGGTAAATTCGGGCCTCTTTTTTGGGTGGGGCACAAAGGAAGAAATAGCCATTTTCTACGGAGGGTGCCCTTAAGCCGATTTCGGTAATGTGGAGGTTTTTTTCTACATGCCGGTACAAATCACTTCCTTCTTCAAGGCTCGATTTCATGGCTGGTATGGAGTATTGAAGCAGGGCATCCATCATTTCAAAAAAATCGTTCTCATTTTCCCTGGGCTTGTATTCCAGCTTCCATTGTTCGAAATCGGCAGAAGCCAGGGTCTTTGGAAAGGACTGTTTGAGCGATTCACGGCCAGATTTTAAGTCGATCAGGTTTTGATAGTGCTGCAGGAGTTCGGACAATACGGGATAAAGTCGCTGGTGATCAAATTCTTTTTTTACATCGGAGAGATAGGCCAGCAAAACATAGATTTTATACTCTACATCGAGAAGGCCTTCGGTTAACCAGTCTTTGCCGAGGGTTTTCATAACGGATATGGTTTTGATTTTCAATCTGGCCTTCCCTTAGCGGAGAGCCAGCAGTGTAAATTTACAAAAACCTTAAAAAAAAATGCACCAGAACGACTTCGTACTGGTGCAGTGTAATAAAAAGAGGGGAAAACTGTCCCTAATGCTTTCCGGTGCTCCCATAACCTCCGTCTCCCCGGTTGCTTTCGGCCAGATTTTCTGCTGTTTCCCAAACCACAGTTTCGTGGCGGGCTACCACCATCTGGGCGATGCGTTCCCCGGGCTCAACCACAAAGGGCTGGCCGGAAAGATTGACCAGTAGCACTTTGATTTCGCCTCTGTAGTCAGAATCGACTGTACCCGGGGAGTTGAGTACAGTAAGTCCCTGTTTAAAAGCGAGGCCTGAACGAGGGCGGATCTGTGCCTCATGGCCATGGGGAAGTTCGATAAACAACCCGGTAGGAATGAGTTGCCTGTCGAGGCTTTTCAGCTCTACGGGCTGCGCGAGGTTGGCGCGGAGGTCCATTCCAGCCGAGCCTTCTGTGGCATAGGCGGGTAAAGGATATGGTGAGGTATTGATTATTTTTACAAAAACAGGCATAAAATCAGGGTTTGGCCATCCATTTTTCTATTTCGTCTATTTCAAGCGGAATTTCCCCCATGAGGTCGATGGGTTCATTTTCGGTGACAAGAAAATTATTTTCCAACCGGATCCCAATTCCTTCTTCCGGGATGTAAATTCCTGGTTCGCAGGTAAACACCATTCCAGCTTCAAGGGTTCGGTATTTGGAACCAAGGTCATGCACGTCGAGTCCGAGATGGTGGCTGGTGCCATGCATGAAGTATTTTTTATACAATGGTCTTTCGGGATCCTGCTTTTCCACATCGCCGGCAGAAAGCAGGCCGAGACCAATGAGTTCTTTTTCCATCAGCAGGCCCACCTGTTTTTCATATTCCACCAAAGTAGTTCCTGGTTTGAGCCAGCCTGAGGCTGTTTTCATAATACGTAAAACGGATTCATACACCTGCCGCTGGCGAGGGTTGAACTTCCCGTTGACGGGAATACAACGGGTCATGTCGGCATTGTAATTGCCATATTCAGCACCAATGTCGAGCAGGATGAGGTGGCCGTCTTCGCAGGTTTTGTCATTGTCGGTATAATGCAACACATTGGCATTGGGGCCCGAGGCCACAATAGGCCCGTAGGCAAAACCGCGGGACCCGCTGCGCAAAAACCTATAGAGGAATTCGGCTTCAATTTCATATTCGAGGATGCCAGGCTTCACTTTCTGAAGTACATCGAGAAATCCTTGCCGGGTAATGTCGATGGCTTTTGAGATCTGGTTGACTTCTTCCGGATGTTTGCAGGCACGGAGTATTTCCATGATGGGTGCCAGGCGTTCAAATTTGTGTAAGGG
>JBIPNA010000277.1:0-5195 GCA_044375665.1 Catalimonadaceae bacterium | reverse complement strand
TCCACGCCCATATACAGCAACCCCAAAATGGTTAGCCCAAGGGCAATTCTGTAGTAGCCAAAAATCCTGAACCCGTTGCGGGTGAGAAATCCAACAAATGCATTCATAGCCAGATAGGCCACAATAAATGCAATGCCATTTCCAAGCAGGAGAATCCAAACTTTATCGAGAGAGGCAAGCAAAAGGTCTTTTTCGTCCAGCAAACTTTTGGCGGTGGCGGCAAACATGGTTGGCACAGCCAGAAAAAAAGAAAACTCCGCCGCGGTTTTTCTGGTTAGTTTTTGGGTCAGGCCACCTATGATGGTAGCAGCCGACCGGCTTACTCCGGGAACCATGGCCAGAGACTGGATGAGCCCGATCCAGAATGCCGTTTTGAAATCGACTTCGGTTTTATCGTCTTTTTCATCGCTGGAAAAGAGGTTGTCGATAAACACCAGTACGATGCCCCCAAACAAAAGGGAGTAGGCCACCACTTCCACATTCTCCATCAGCAGATCAATGCGCTTTTTGAATAGTAAACCCATAATTCCTGTGGGAATAAAGCCCGCCAGCAAAACCAGATAAAACCGGATGGATTTGAAAAACCTTTTGAAGTACAAAACCACCACCGCCAGAATGGCACCCAACTGGATGCTCACTTCAAATACTTTTACAAAAGGATCTTGCTGAATGCCCATAAGGGTAGAAGCAAGAATCATGTGGCCTGTGGAGGAAATGGGAAGGAATTCTGTGATGCCCTCTATCAGGGCCAGAATGATGGCTTCAACGATGGTCATGAATAAAAAAAAGAATGGAAATCAGCGTCCGGAATTTGGAATTTGCAGTACCCGGTGGAAATCACTCAAAACGTTCATGTAGTTGAGATAGGCATCGTAAGGACTCCGGTAATGGGAGAACGCCTGATGGGTTTTGTCGAACCGGTACCGGTTGCTCATATAATAGAAATGGTCGCTGGTCTGAAGTTTGCCAAAAACATCGATGAGATCCGGTTTCTGTAGCTCCATCACCCGTTCTTCACAGGCATAAATTTTCCGGAGGGCATCTTTTTGCATATGGTCTTCGGTCCAGGCACTTACATCTTTGTCCTCATCTGCCCATGAACTCCAGGCGGGTGCATCGAAAACCGGCGCTTTGGCGGGTTTTATCTTCAGGAAATCGGAAGGCGTTGCAAAATGAAAATCCGGACGTTTAAGCACCTGGGCAGGCAAATGGCGGAGAAACTCCAGTATCCCGGTTTCCTGTTTGCGGTGTTCGCCAAAAGTCTCATAGTCCATAAACAAATGGACACTCTTGTTGGCATCTTCCACTTTATGCAGCCAGGAAGCGAAAGTATCGGCCATCAACGGGTATTCTGACCATGTAGGATCGGAAAAACGGAAGGCAATGTCGTCGGACAAAACATAGTTCCGGGGCATGATCCGGATCTTGCCGTTTTTTGACTGGAAGATCTGGTTGGTGCTTTCAGAACCGATAAATTTTCTTGCCCCTTCCGTCAGGATCATTTTGTAACCCATTTCCTCCAGTGTTTCAGCAAGACTATTCTGGTACATCAGTTCTGTATTCCTGAAGACTTTCGGCTTTACATCCAGGATGTTGGACATGGCCTTCTCATGCATCCGAACCTGTCTTCTGAATTCTGAGGGCGAATACAAAGCAGCCAGTGAATGGTAATAGGTTTCGGCCAGAAACTCCACGCATCCGGTTTCGGCCAGCTTTTGGAAGGAAGCCAGGACATCGGGGCGATGGCGGTGAAGTTGCTCCAGGCAGGTACCTGTAATGGAAAATGCCACTTTAAACCTGCCTTCATTTTCCAGAATCAACTTATGGAGCAGGCGGTTAACCGGCAGATAGCAAACGTCGGAAACCCGGTTCAGAATTTCGACATTCAGGGCAGTCGCCTCATACAAATGATCGTTGCCTATCCGGAAGAAGCTGTAGTTTTTGAGCCGGTAAGGCTGATGGACCTGGAAATAAAAGCAAATAGCAGCCATGCAATCGGTTTTCCCTTTCGGGCTCAATGTTACGTTCTTTTGGCCAGATTAGCCTAAGCCGGGAATCGATTCATACACTTCCATCACATCCCGGGCCGAATCGTCCCAGGTGAGCTGGGCAATGTCCTTGCGGGTCCGGTTCACCATATCTTTGCGTATGCCTTCGTAATTGAGCAAACCATAAATGTAATTGGCAAAGGTTTCTGTATCCCAGAAATCTGCATTCAGAGCGTTGGGAAGCACTTCGGCCACGCCCGATTGACGGGAAATGACACAAGGAACGTCAAATTGAGCGGCTTCCAGCGCCGACAATCCAAAGGGTTCGGAAACCGAAGGCATAAAATACACATCGGCCTGCGCCAGGATTTTCCGGACATTGGTTTTGCTGAGGAAACCGGCAAATACAAATTTGTGGTCAATGCCACGCTCCAGGACTTTTTTCTTCAGGTCGTCCATCATATCGCCAACGCCAGCTACAAAAAACATCACATTGGGATACACCTGAAGCAGTTTGTAGGCCGTTTCAACCATAAACTCAGGCCCTTTCTGAAAGGTTACCCTGCCCAGAAACAAGACCAGCTTCTCGCCCGAAAGGTTCGGAACCCGGAAAGTTTCTGCCGGATCGATGGCATTGTGCACCGGATAAAATTTTTCTTCTGCTATGCCATAATGCTCCGTGGCACAATCCTGGGTATATCGGCTCACCGGAATCACCCGGTCGGCCTTCTGCATGCCCTTCAATTCCACTTCAAATACCCGGTTCCAGTCGCCCTTTGCTTTTTCGCCAACCCGGTCGGTTTCCAGGGAATGAACATGGACAACGAGTGGCTTTCCGGTCATTTCCTTAATGCGCACTGCTGCCGGATACGTAATCCAGTCGTGGGCGTGAATCACATCAAAGTCCATTTCCAAAGCCATCCGGCTCACCACCTCAGCATAGGTGGCTACTTTTTGCATGATGTTGGGCCCATAGGGCTCCACCGAAGAATACAGGGCACGAATGGCCTCGGGCGCTACCAGAGCCTTGGCTTCTTTGGCAAAACCAATGCCTACCGGATAAGGATTGCTGAATTCAGCCGGTACTTTTTTTACCCTGGCAAATTCTTCCAGCGGTTGTTCAGGCACTTCAATGGATTGCTCTCCTGAAACTCCGTAATAGTTGAGACCCTTGATCTTTAC
Source organism: Catalimonadaceae bacterium (assembly GCA_044375665.1). Taxonomy (GTDB): domain Bacteria; phylum Bacteroidota; class Bacteroidia; order Cytophagales; family Flexibacteraceae; genus CAMDMI01. Next base: position 2,025 of record JBIPNA010000277.1, on the reverse strand, counting down.
ATTTTCAATCTGTGTATTGCGGTCGGCCTGAGGGATGATGAGCTGCACATCGGCATATTTGCTCAAGGCTTTTACCAGACCATAACAGGCAGTGCCCAAACCACCGGTCAAAACGGGTGGAAATTCCCAGCCGAGCATCAATACTTTCAAACGAGACATAGGGTTTTTGTTAAAACGTTAACTTTTCGGCTGCAAAATTACGAAAAATTTAAAATTTTGGTTCCTTTGGTGTGAAAATTTTAATCCAACCGGGATGGTTTTTAAAAATAAGCATGATTTGTCCGGCAGGAGTTGTTTTTTTTGAAGGAAGGGCCAGCCCTTCGCGACTGAATTGCGGGAGCTTCGCCGGTGACCGGGGTCTGCAAACCCTGAACAGGACTCCGGAAACCGGCTTCGGACCAGAACGCCTTCCTCCTGGTTTTGCCTGAAGAAATGGTTGGCCGGCATTTCCGGCTATCGCTCATACTCCTCGCTCCTCCTGCCGTCGGCGCTGCGGGGTATCCGCTCTATCCGGGCCGGTAAGTCAGGCAATCGGGGCGGAGGTGGATGTCTTTTCGTTGAAAAGCCGGGATGTGCATATGAAGTTCGGCTTGAGGCACCGGACCTTTCGCAGCAGGGATGGAGGCATTGTCGGAGCTCGGGGACGGGCGGGCGGATGACATGGCCCTGGGTTGAACATCTGGTTCTGCGGGAAACCGGGGCCAAAGGCAAACACCAACCTGCCCGGACCCAGCGACTGCCGACAGCCCGGCCGCTGCCCAAATACAAGACCGGATTTTTGTAAACCTGCTTTGGTCTTTTGTCAATTCTGCGGCGGACCCATACCCGGAGGTGGTCCTACACCTGGGCGCATCATGCCCGGATGAAACTTTGGCCGGCCCGGGTCTGGTTCAGGACCTTTGAAAGCCCGCAAAGTGTAGGTAAAAGTGAGCATGAAGTAGCGGCTCAGGTTGTTGGAGCGCACATCTTCGGTATAGGTTTCGGTAATGGTCCGGCTGATGTTGGTGTTCTGGCCAAGTAAATCGAAGACTGATGCCCGCAATTCTGCCTGGCGGTTTTTCAGGAATTTATAGCCCATTCCAAGGTTAAGCAGTGTGAAATTGGTATTGAACCCGGCATTCAGTCCTGAAAACAGGTTTTGATTGTATTCGCCAGATAGCACCAGCCGGTTCCAGGCAACATAGTTTATCTTTCCGATCCAGATGTGGTTTATATAAGCATTGTTCTGGCCCGACAGCAGGGTATTGGATACCGAAGTGTAGCTTAGATTATAGTTGAAATTGAAATCCAGGTCCTTGCTGATATTGCTCGAAAAGCCGAGGCCCATGCCAAAAGTGGGCGAACGGGCATAATTCAGACTTCCGTTGACCAGGCCCGGGGTCCGGATGTAGTTGGCGTTGGCATTTACATTGAGGTTGGTTTTCAAGGGCTTAATGGGTCGGCTGTACATCAGAAAGGTGCGCAGGGAAAGGTACCCGTCCAGGTTTACAGGTTTGGACAATTGGGTGCCGCGGTTCAGGGCAATCCCATCGGCGATGGTATCGCGGAGGGCGAGCAGGGTGCTGGTGCCGATGTAATGCCGGGTATGGCTCCCGCCCACCATGGCAAAAAAGCTGGTGTTGGTTTCGGTTTTGGTGCTCATGTAGCGCATAAACAGGTTTTGGGCAAAATCCTGTCGGAGGTTGGCGTTTCCGGTAGAAAGTTGAAGGGGATTGCTGTTGTTGAGCACATCCTGCAACTGATCTACGGTAGGTGCATTGGCCGAAGTGCGGTAAAAAAGCCTTACACTTTTGTTTTCTGACAAGTTATACCTGATCATCAGAAAGGGGAGGAGGTTTTGAAACCGCCGCTCAATCCGGCCGCTGAGCGGATAATCCCGCCGGTTGTCGAGGTCTGCCTGCTGGGCATTCAGGTTGATGTTCATATTGACTTTGGCGGTGTTGTAGCCATATCCGAGGCCAATGGACTGGGAAGGATTCTCGGTCACAAAGGCATTGGACAACTGGGGATTGAGTACATCTGGAT
>JBIPNA010000275.1:0-5215 GCA_044375665.1 Catalimonadaceae bacterium | reverse complement strand
ACATTACGGTCAGGCCCCTCAAAAAACTATACGACTTCCGTAAAGCACAACAAATCAGCTTCCCCAGTCCGGAACAAATTCAGGAGGCCATTCAGAAAACGGGCTATCAGAAAATTCAGCTCCACCCGGAAAAACCAATGGTTCGCTTTGCACATCCAGATCTCGAAATCAGTTTTGCGGCCATCGGCAAGGGAACAGCATCCGACCTCATTTGCCGGCTTTGGAAAAGCGAAGGTTTCCCTGCAGGCTGCGTCAATGCTGGAGGCGACCTGCATGCCTGGGGAAACCGGCCAGATGGAGAACCCTGGCGTGTCGGGATCCGAAACCCGATGCCTGAGGCCCCGAATATGGCATGGATTCCTCTAAAAAATGCGGCAGTAGCCACTTCCGGCGACTATGAACAGCATTTTGTTTACCAGGGAAAAAGGTATTCACACAATATAAATCCACATACCGGCCTCCCCATTACCGGAATTCAAAGTGTAAGTGTAATTTCGCCCTCAGCCGAACTTTCTGATGCCATGGCAACCGCTTTGTATGCCATGGGATTACCCGAAGGCCTGCATTTCATCAACCACCTGCCCCAGACCCATGCCCTGGTTCTCGATGTTCATAACCGCCTTCATGCAAGTGCCGGCCTTCAGGGTCAGGGTTTTGAAAACCGGTCTCACAAGCCTTAGCCTGATTCTGATTTCGTTTGCCTGCGCACCGGTGCCAGTTTACGAACGAGCCTATCTCAACGACCCCGACATGCAAATGGGACCCGATCCGGGCCAAAAGCATGCCGCCTATGTCCGCAGCATCCGGGAAGGAAGTACACCAGCCGGCAGCTCCAAATCCAGTGGAGGGTGCGGTTGCAATTAATCCTTCCTGACCGACCAAAACAGAAATAAACAACATGCGAAAAATATGGATTTCCCTTTCCACGCTGCTGTTTCTGTGCAAGTCTTTCTCCCTGTATGCCCAAAACGATAGTCTTAAAACCGCACCAAAAAAGGAGGAGATCCAGGCAGTATATCAACATTACCTTCAGGACGGAATACATTCGGCCGTAACAGGAGGCGAAGGCACCGAGAAACTCCAGGTCTATGCCCCCGAACTCTACTGGAAAACCGAAAACAACCGGCGGATCTGGCAGGCCCGGGCCGGGGTGGATGTCATCAGCTCTGCTTCTACCGACAACATCGATTTTGTAACCTCCTCTGCTTCCAGGCTCGATGCCCGTGTCCATGCCCAGGTACAAACCGGCTGGAAAACGGCAGATGAAAAGCACCGATTCCTGGTCGGGGCCGGCGCCTCGCTCGAAAGCGATTACTTTTCCCGCTCTTTGCTCGCCGGTTGGAATATACAAACACCAACAGGATTCGAAGCCGGCTTAGAAGCCAGCTGGTTTTACGACGATTTGCGCTGGGGCCGGGTTAATCCGGGATTGTATAAACCAGACCGGCTTATTTATCCCAGCGAACTCCGCTACAAAAACTGGCTGGACGATTTCATTCGGCAATCTTTCAACCTTCGGGGCCGCATCGAATGGCTGGTTTCCAGACGCCACCGCCTTGCCCTTTATCCCGAGTGGGGTTACCAGAAAGGGCAGCTTGCCACTCCTTTCCATCGGGTATTCTTCCAGGATCAGAGCCTGGGTGTTGAGCGCTTGCCCGGTCATCGGCAAAAACTGGCCCTGGCCATGCAGTGGAATGCCTTTGTTGGAGGGAGGTGGATATTCAAAACAAAAATCCAGGGCTATTCCGACGATTTTGGTATCCGTTCCCTGATGGGCGAAGAAGAAATCCTGTACATCTGGCAGGCAGAATGGCGCACAGGCATTTCTTTCCGGACATATGCCCAATCTGCTGCAAAGGCTTTCGCAGCAAAAGGCCAACATGCACCGGACAAGGCTTTTGCAACTTCTGATTACGATTTATCCGCCTTTACTTCCTGGGAACCCGGGTGGACAGTCGTCTGGCGGCCACTTCCTGAAAAGCCATCTGGTTGGCACTGGAAAGAAATTCGCCTTCGCGGATCCGGCTATTTCCGGAGTGATGGGCTTAAAGCCCTGATGCTTAGCCTGAATTTAAGCCTGTACAAAGAGCAGAGCGGCAAGCCTTTCTGAGCGTACTTGTTTATAAGGGCGTGCCGGCTACTGATTTTGCCGGCAGCTTTGAGTCTGGAATCCTCGCCGGATTCATGGCAATTGTCCGGCAAAACCAGTCGGGGAATCTTTCAACATATTGTTAATCAATACTGAAGTATATTTTTCCAAAGTCCATAGGCCAAAAGCCCGTAAATTTTGCAATACTGAATTACAATCCTACAATTCATTGCACTAAAAACTGTCTCAAATTTGTATCGACACTTAAAGTCATTAACAACACTATTATGAATACTACCGAATTGAAAGGAAACTGGAACGAACAAAAAGGAAAGTTGAAAAAGCTCTATGCCACCCTTACCGACAATGATCTGATGTTCGTAGAAGGAAAAAAAGATGAAATGCTGGGCAAACTCCAGATAAAACTTGGAAAATCCAAGGAGGAGCTTCACGCAATTATTTCAGCTCTCTAAAATGGAACGAAACTATCCGTAAATATCCGGATAGTTTTAATTTTTTATTTTCAAAACTCAATGAAATGGTATTCTTAATTTCTAAAAAAACAAACCTTTTTATAACTGCTTGCTTTACAGCAGCCTCACTACTCTCAGGTTGTGCCAGACCTGAGCAAAAAGTGGACGAATCAAAGGAAAATGTGGTTAAGGCCAAAGAAGATTTATCGGCAGCCCAGCAAGATTACCGTGACGAAAAAGCAGAATTCAGAAAGGAATCTGAAGACAAAATAACGGCCAACGAGAAAGCAATCGAAAAGCACAAAGCCGCAATGGCAGAAGCCAAAAAATCAATTAAAGACAAATACAAGAAAAGTATAGACGAGCTGGAAGAAAAAAATTCTCAACTAAAAAAGCGGATCTACAACCAACAAGATACTGCCGGTGAAAAATGGAAAACCTTCAAAATTGAATTCAACAGGGATATGCAGGAATTGGAAAAAGCACTGAATGATTTTACAATAGAGAACAAAAACTAAACCTTGCCGGGACACTACAGCCCCATCTGAATAAAAATTGGAAAACTATTCACCGCCTAATTCCTCTTAAAACCACATAGCAACCCATAAGCAACGCAACCTAAAAAGTCCTGGCAATTTTAAATACCCGGGCATTCCCCCGTTTCAACCCAATAAAGCCAGTGCAAAATTTGCACTGGCTTTTGGGGTTTTATCCGAAACCAGGCATCGATCCTCCATTTTTCGGGTAACTACTTCGAAACCACCCCATTGAAAATCAACATCTTCCAGGTACTGGTTTCTACCAACTGAAAAGGAAGGGATATTTGCGGACAACCCGACGACGATTGGAGATTGATTCTCCCAACATATCATTCAGCGCATTTCATGCAATGGACAAATCCGGGAGAAAAATTGAACGATTCGATCCTTATTTGTAAGAGTTGCCAAAAACAGCTTTGGCAAGAATTGAATCCCTTCCATACACATCTGGCCGAAAGTTTAGTTGCCCATTTTCACCTACCCAACTGGTAAGATAGAGGATGTAAACAGGTTCGGGCCTTTGTAATTTGTAGTAGGCCTCCCCTTTCCCGCTGAAAGCTTTTTGAATTTGCATCCCACCCATTCCGGCATTTTTTTCCAGGAGGTAAGCAGCCAGTTTTTCGGCCTCTTCGACCCGGATACAACCATGACTGAAGGTTCTTTTTTGCGCTTCAAAGCGATACGGCTCATTGGAATCGTGCAGGTAAATCCAAAAAGAATTGGGGAACAGAAACTTAAACTTACCAAGCGGGTTGTCCTTTCCCGGCAATTGGCGGATGGTATAGGGAATTTTTGAGGTGTATTTATGCCAGTTAATCCGGTGGGCATTTACAACGGAGGTACCTGAAAACACCCGCATGTGGTGGCGTTCTAAATAATTGGGATGCTTTTTCAGTCCGGGTAAAACCTCATTTTTAACAATACCGGGCGGCACTGCCCACTGCGGATTGTGGATGATGTGGGAAATTGCCCCACTGAATACCTGGGTTTTATTGACCTGCTTCCCTACGACCAGCCTGGAATCCCAAAAGGGTTTGCCATCTTTAAACACATGCAACGCAAACTCCGGGATATTGACCACCAGAAAATCTCCCTGGATTTTTTCCGGAAGCCACCGCATGCGCTCCAGATTGACCATGATTTGCTTCAGCCTTTTGTGTGGGGGAACAAGCAACTGTTCATAAGTGGCTTTATCCAGTTGCCCGGTTTCCTTGAGGCCCATTCTTTTTTGAAAATTTTTCAAGGCAGCCCTCAAAGCCTCCTCTGTTCCTGCAATAGTATCGGAAGATTGAAGATCTTTGGTGAGGACCAGACACTGCTTCAGCCAGCCAGCACGGGGGTCCATCGTTTTTGAGCCAGTTTCGGGGTACCAGCCTGGTAATCGGGGCCAGCGGCCAGACTTTTCCAGACTTTTATAATAGCCCAAAGCGGCTCTTAATTCGGTGTAATACGCATTGGCAGGCTCCCTAAAATACCCGGGACGACGCCCTGAAGCCAAAGAATCCAACAGCGCAGCATAATTCCTTTTGTATTTCGGTATATGCCAGTTTAAAGCTTCCGGGTTTTCGATCAATCCGGTAAATTCCTTTTTGGCGTATCGAAAAAAGGCCAGAGAAAGCCGTACTTCCAATTGTTCAATCGGACCTTTCCCTTGTCCTTCAAATCCGTCGAAGGCCAATTGATACAAAAGCGAATCCATTACCGGGTCAAAAAGCGAACTATCGCCATAATCGCTCATAAAATCCTGGTACTGAATAAATAAGTCATGTGCTGCGGGACTAAGTGCTTCCCTTTCCAGCCAGGCAAACTGAAAATTCCTCTTTCGGTAAAAAGAGACAATCAATTCTTTTTCACCAACTGGTTCTTTGTTGAAATCCAGCAAATGAACCAGCTGCGTACTGTCAAGTTTTAGCTGCGAGAAATCTTCTTTTAAAAAATAGACACTGTCAGAAACAGAAGTGTTCTGTTTTTCATCTTTCGAATCAGGCCCTTCGGTTTGGCAGGCGGGTAGAAAAAATAAAATTCCCAACCACAGCGGGAAAATCAGCTTGAAGACGGGCAATAAAGAAAACCGCTTCAACCGTGAAAAAAAGCTAAAAACTTCCAGAAGTGTT
>JBIPNA010000273.1:0-5248 GCA_044375665.1 Catalimonadaceae bacterium | reverse complement strand
GCCTTTTCGGGAACAATCCTCGCTGCAGGTGCGGCCTGGGCTGTTCTTTCCTTTCGTTTTTCCCCCTTTCTTCAACCCCTTTGGAAAGGCTGCTTTATGAAGCAGTTTCTCCACCTTCCTTGTCCTTCCTGCGGCACCACACGATCGGTTTTGTCCCTGGCTCAGGGCCAATGGACCGATGCTTTTTTCTTCAATCCCCTCGGTTTTGTGCTCGGTCCCCTCTTGTTGGTTTTGCCGTTTTGGTGGGCTTTCGACCTATGGACCGGCCGCCAGGGACTTTGGAACGCCTACCAGCATTGCAGCCGAAAGTTTTCAACACCAAACATCTGGATTCCGGCGGTTTTCCTCCTGCTGCTCAACTGGTTCTGGAACATTGCCAAAGGATATTAACCTCCTCTTCCGTCATGCAACCCCTTCACGAATCGGACGCCGAAAAAGCCTCAAATGGCTACCTCATGTCGCTCATTGCGCTAATGGCAGGTATGCCTCTGCCCATTGTCAACCTGCTGGCCTCCATCGGCTTTTACCTGGGCAACCGAAAAAGCAACTACTTCGTTCGCTGGCATTGCACCCAGGCCATGGTGTCGCAATTGCTGCTGTTTCCGTTCAATAGTTTTGGCTTCTGGTGGACGGTTTCGATCGTCTTTACCAGCCGCACCATCGATTCAGCGTATGTGGGCTACGTCCTTACCTTGCTGATTTTCAATTTGTTTGAATTTATTGCCACGATGCGCACCGCCATCCTTACCCGCAAGGGACAACATGTGGAATGGTGGCTGGCCGGAGGCATTACCCATTTGCTCTGCCGCTCATGATGCGTATTGGATTACAAGCTGTTGTTTCGCTGGCTTTGTTTTGGGCGCTTTGGTTTGGCCTTTCCCGTCCCGATTGGCGGGCCTTGCTCGAACTGGATCGGTTTACGGCCGAAAACGAAGAAAAACTGGGGAAAGCCGTAGATGCTTTTTTGCTGCGGACCGAAACCCTGGAAACCTCTGAACCTGTCCGGGTGGTGCTGGACAGCATGCTGCACCGCCTGGCCAATGCCAATGGAACCGACCCTTCAATCTTTCACCTGCATGTAGTCAAAAGTCAGGAAATCAATGCATTTGCCTTGCCCGGTAGCCAACTGGTGGTGTATACCGGATTGCTTCGGGAAGCTAATTCTCCGGAAGTGGTTGCCGGCGTTCTGGCCCACGAAATGGCCCACATCCGATTGGGCCATGTCCGCCTGAAACTGGCCAAAGAACTGGGTCTGGCCGTTTTGCTTTCGGCCACCAACAGCAATGCAAGTCCGGAAGTGATGCGGTCGGCTCTGCACCATTTGTCCTCCACCGCCTTCGACCGGAAACTGGAAACGGAGGCCGATGCCGCTGCCCTGACCTATCTCCGGAAAGCCGGGATTGATCCGGGTCCGCTGGCAGATTTTTTTGAACAGCTTCGGACGGGTGCGGGCGTCGAAAAACACGTACCCGATTGGATCAGTACGCATCCCGATCCGGAAACCCGGGAAAGGTGGTTCCGAAGTGGACCGGTTTCCAAGACCCGCCCGGTGGTGTCGGCAGAAAAATGGGAGGCCCTTCGCGAGGCGCTGTCACAATAAGCCACACCGTTTTTCTGCCAACCAGGGTTTCTGGCCAAGGTGGCCATGAAACCCCAAAAAATCTATTGGCGATCGGTCAGTAGAGGAAGGCATTTTCAAGCTGCGTTCCTGGGCCCTTCGGGAATACAGGCTATCCCCGCCGGTCTCTAAGCCCATGGTTTCTATGCCTTCGGGATATGGGGAAGACGCTGCCTCCAGCATTGGCTAAGAGGATGAAGGTTTCAAAAACCAGTGATATGGTGGAACCGGAAACAGGGTAGAATTGCTTCGGGAAATGCTTTGGGAACAGATTCCCTTCAGCCCGAATTCTGCATTTGACACGCATTGGGAGAGATGAACCTCCAAAAGATCAGTGTCTTATACCTAAAATGGCCAGCTGGACTGTGCATGCAAAGGATCCGTGTAGAGGCCACTAATTTGATCCTGGGTTACAGCAAGAAGATTGCTAATGCAGATTCCGTGAAAATCTTATTTCAATTTGAGTTGCGCAAAATATGGATGCTCCGGATTAACCTGTAACTCGTTCCGAAGTGGGTGAATCAGAACATCCATTTCTTCCATGGGAATGGCGCCAAGTAGAGGTTCAGCATTACCTGGCAACACCATTGCCCTGCCCGACCACTGCCGGTTTTTAAATCTGAGTTGCACCTGGTCTACAACCGGACAATCAATAATCCGGTCATCAGCAGTCTGTGCCTTTTTTTGATCTACAATCGGAAACTGAAGCTGTTCCTGAATCATCTCGTTGATGCAAAGCATGTAAGAGCCAGTATCAACCAGAATATGTACATGAATCCTTTTTACCTCCTCCGCACCCATTAAATGACGGCGAACCATTTCAAGATCGCCACCATTGATCAATTCAACATCTGCGTAAACCAATCCCATAGTTTTGTTTTTATAAAGTGTGAAAATACAATTTTCTGAAAAATCGAAATAAGTTCTTCTAAAACAGGTACCAACAATTCGTTTTGTCTAAACGAATCTGTTAAAAAATCCAGATTTCTGACCTTTCCAACCCGATACATTTTAAGGGCTTTTGAAGGAACTCTTTTGGCAAGGGGAGTCTATTCCTGGAAAAGGATGTTTGAACCTGGGAAAATGTCTTCACCCACCTTTAACAGGTGCCTGAAAAGAACGAAATACCCGGACTTTGGGCGTTTCTTGTCTATGAATGTAGGAAACATGAAACGGAAAACCGGAAAACCGACCGGGGAATGCTAGAGACCAAAATTCAGGAGGAGGTTCTCTAATTCGGATTAAAACTTTGGAAAAAATGAAAGCACCAGGGCCCGGAATCCACGGGGATTTTGATGGAGTACGACTTTCTGGTGGTACACATCGCTCAGCGCATACAGGTCTCCCAAAGCCCGCAACCAGGTTCCCGGGAAGGGGAGGTCGAGGCGCTGGACCATGGAGACTGCCTCCCAAAATCCTGGAATATAGTCCATGTGAACCATTTGCAAACGGAGCCAGATGACCTGCTCGGCGATAAAAGCCGGGAAGTCGGTTTCGTTGGGAAAGCGTTTCCTGAACCAGATCATGTAGTTCAGGGCGGCTTCTATTTTAGGTTTGGCAAGGGCACCGCCAAGGCCCGAGATGCTGATGTCTGAAACCCGCCAGGAAACCAATCCGCCTTCGATTTTCCGTATCCCTTTTTCACCTGCAAAAGATATCCATGAAGCATCATCGGAATTCCATGCCAGGGGGAAGGAAACAAACCCGTTTTCACGGTCGAAGGATTTTCTGGAAAACACAAATCCTACACCCGAGCTGTACAGTTTTCTGTTAAACCTCAGGTTGCCAAATCCAAAGGCCGATAAATGGTCGGGCCAGGGGAAATTGGTTTCTTTAAGCTGGCCTTGTTCGTCGATGATGCATTGGGAAAAGGCAAAAACATCGGTTTGGGGATGGGCCTTATGGGCTTTAAAAAAGGATTCCACACAATCGTCCTGCATCAGGTCGTCGTCTGAAAACAGCCAGACCCAGGGAGCTGTCGTTTCCCGGACACAACGGCTCCAATGGCCAGCCAGGTCCTTTCGACCCAGATTTTCATCGAACCGGTGAAAGATCCAGTTGGGATGGTGTAAAAACGGCTGAACTACCTGAAAAACATCCTCCGGGCTGCCGTCATCGAAAATGTGTACTGAAAATTGTTGTACTGTTTGGGAAGCAAGGCTCTCCAGGCAGGCCGACAAAAAGCGGACTTTGTAAACAGGCACGACAATGGCCAGTAGGGGAGGAGTATTCATGCAGTCAGGGCAGTCCAGTCCTTTCCGGGCGCCAGAAATTCGGTTTCGATGTGGGTAGAAAAAGACGGCAATGGAGTTACAAGCCGGCGCCTTTTTCCAAACAGTACATTTTCCCAGGAGCCGATGCCCTGAAGGTGCTGAAAGGCGCCAAAATCATCGGGAAAACCGCCTTCGCAAAATTGTTGCCAAACCGGAAGATCTTCGAGCAAAGTTGCATGCAAAACTCCAAAGGTCATGGTGGTGGAATTGCTGGTTTTCCAATGGCAACGGCTTCCGGAAAGGACTTTCGACCATTCGCCTCCAGCTTCCACGTAAGGGTTCAGGTCTTCCTGGTATTTGTCCGGATGATCGTACAGACTGACGTAATCTGCTTTTCCGATGCCTTCCTGCAAAACACCCATTGCACCAGAAAGGTGTAGGTAATCGTCTTCCAGAAAATACAGGATGTCGGACTTTCCGGTGTTTTGGAGGGCATAGTTTGCAGCGAAAAGCCAGGACCCGGCATTGCCGAGATCCAGAACCTGAGGCTTCAGACCCATTTCTGATAATTTGGTGAGGGTATTTTGACTGCACCTGTCAGCGAAAACATGAAATATTGCCCCCTCAAAAATCTGGATGGCATTTTGAAGGCAATCCCATTTTGAAACACCTCGCAGTTTCGTTTTTGGATTCCCGGCATCTGAAATCCGGTAAAGGATGTGGACCGGTTTGTTCATGGTTTTTCTAAAAAAGAATGGACCGTTTTGTAGCTGTAGCCATGGATAAAATCGGTTCCCTGAAAGGCACCTGAAAACTCTTTACGGACAAGGTCTTCCCAATTTCTTTCTTTGTTGTGACCCCATGATTTTACTTTTCGCAGCATTTCTTCCTCGGATCTGACCCAGGAATAATGGTGGATCATCGGGATGCCCTTCGAATCGGTTACCCGCCTTATTTTGGGCTCCGGAACAGCGTCAAAGGGAGATTGTCTGTCCTCAAACTGCATGACCATCTGGTAGGTAAGCAGGTTTTTGCGGACCAGCAATGCGGAATCTTCCCAGGATTCTGCCTGGTATTCCGGTTCTCGGAAATAGTAGAAGTTGGCTGGTTTGATGGCATTGTATTTTCCGGCCGGAAATGCTTTGAGCCAATTGCTGAAACGTTTTCCATCTACAATTTCATCTGCATCCAAAAACAGGATATAGGTTTGATCGGGCTCTACTCTTTGCAAACCAAACCACCGGGCGTAGGTGACCCAGTACTGGGCTTCTTTGCCGGCATTTTGGTCGAATGGGAATCTGAGAAAACGGGCACCCGGGTTTTCCTTGGCCACCTGGTCCAGTTTTTCAAGGTCTTCAGGCTGGCCATCGAAATAGTGGTCCGAACAAACAACGAGCACATGGTCTGAAAAAACGGA
>JBIPNA010000017.1:0-19427 GCA_044375665.1 Catalimonadaceae bacterium | reverse complement strand
CCAGATCAGCCGGGAAGACCAGGATGCATTTGCGCTTTGGTCTCAGCAAAAAGCCTCTTCAGCCCAGAATTCAGGTCGCCTCAGTATGGAGATTTCACCTGTTGTCATTCCTCAGAAAAAAGGAGATGCTGTTCGTTTTGAAAGAGATGAATTTGTTAAACCTCAAACCAGCCTGGAGGGGCTGGCCAAACTAAAACCTGCCTTTCGGTCGCAGGGAGGTACGGTAACAGCGGGCAATGCTTCCGGATTAAACGATGGGGCTGCAGCCATCATGATGGCCTCTTCCGGAACCATTCAGGACCTTTCGTTAAGACCGCTGGCCAGGGTGGTAAGTTCCGGAGTGGTTGGTGTTGAGCCCAGAATTATGGGCATTGGTCCGGTGGAAGCCAGTCGACTTGCCTTGAAACGTGCCCGACTAACCCTGGACCAGATAGACCACATTGAAATCAACGAGGCTTTCGCTGCCCAGGTCCTCGCCTGCACCCGAAACCTTGGTCTCGAAGACCGGGATCCCAGATTGAATCCAAACGGCGGAGCCATTGCACTTGGCCATCCTTTGGGGATGTCTGGTGCACGGATAGCTTACTCGGCGGCACTCGAACTTAGCCTCCATCCTGAAAAACGGTTTGCCCTTGTTACCATGTGTATCGGCGTAGGCCAGGGCTTTGCAGTGATACTGGAACGGGCCTGATCTTTTTTCACCTAAAAAAACCACCAGGCCAAAAGACCAAATTATTGAACCTGGGGGAACAATAATTGCAACTTGTAGTTACTTAGAACCGGTACCTGTTGTTTGAAGCCCTTCGCCGATACTGACATCTCACCTCCATCACCATTTCTTCGATCGATTTTTTCAGATCGTCGGAATCGGAATATTCCCGCTCCATATTGCGAACGGTGTTGTATGGTACCCATTGTTTTTCGTCCTTAGGTACAAAACCAGTAATATGCAGGTTGTAGGTATTGTTTTGCTCTGCCTTCTGCCTGAAAAAATAAAGGTAACCGTCCTGATACTTGTTTCTGCAAGCAATTTTCTTTACGAATTCTACCGTATCCTTCACTGGATCAAGATTTTCGTAGGCCAGAAGGACTGTCTTTGCAAATTCCGTTCGCTTTAAATATTTCTTGTCAAAATGCTGAAGAAGATCATATTTCTGCAAGCACTTGTACCAATGCAACATGGCTTCCGGATGGCTGTAAATCTTACCCATCAAAGAATCCGGAATGGGAACCTTCCGGCTCAGGGCATAAGAAAATATCGAAGCCAGGGTTTTCTGATCCTTGATCCTGTACAGTTTATTCCACAATGCCCTGGTAGGTGCTTCGTCTAAAAACGGAAGAATGGAAATGGAAAGTGTGTATAAAGTCAGGTTCCCGAAATAGGTATCCGAAGCGTCATCCGAAGGATCTGAAAAAACATCACTTTCCATGGGGTCTTTACGGGTATCGGGCTTGTCGAGTTCTACCGAATTTCCATACCGGGACCTTTCCCTGGGATCTTTATCCCTGCTATACTGTCGTTGGATTTCGTCTTTCATTTCTCTTGAAAGAACGCTCAGATATGGTCGGTAAGCATCAGGGGGAATTCCTCCCTGGTAGACAAGCCAGGCCAAAAGGTTGTGGATCGGGCCTATGTATTCGGGGTAGCGTGTCAGTTCAAGAATGCGTGGAAAGAGCTGCTTCCCAAGTTGAACGGAATCGAAAAAAGGCTCAAACAACTCCTTGCCCTCATCCGCATCTTCAAGTGGCGGGGTATCGCTAAGGACAAGGTTGAGGAAATGCTGCGTGCTTTTGGTGGATTGTATACTTGCCAGGGTCCGCAGGATATGGTATTGCAATTCCGTGGAATCAGTCAGTTCCTGAAAAAGTTTCTGAAGCTCGTCGGCTACCTTATCGTCTTTGGATTCGGAGAGTTCAAAAATGAGATTTCGCTTCATCTTCTGGGTTTCGGCAAAAAAATCTCTGGACCTTAATTTCTGGAGGATTTTGGGATGGTCTTTGGGCAGAAATTCCACATCATTGTCAAAATAAGCAAACCGTGCGGTTTCTTTTTTCACCTCATCTTTTCCAAACAGATCCTTGAAAAACAAGTCGGCTTTTGAGGTCCAAAGGTCGGTGCCCATCAGGGTGTCTGTTGGCTGAAAGGTTTCAAAAAACCGATCTGCAAAAGCACCGCCCAGCCGTTCCGGATCACTATGGGTTTTTAGTACATATAAAGCCTCTCCTTTCAAAATCAGCCTTACCCGAAGGACTCCAAGGGTGTTGGTATCACCATAAAGAAACTCGGCATATTTCAATCCGTTGCGCTCCCATCTGGTTTGTTTTTTAAGAGCCAGATCTCCATATCCACCATATCTCCTGGACCGGCTTACCCAGAAACTATCTTCCACTTCAACAGCAGAATATCTTGAAAAACGAACAAAGTCAACAGCAACTGCCTCCTGACTTCCAAGCGCAGTAAAATAATGGCTTCTGTTCAGGTAATACTCTTCGTGATCCGGGCTATCGTCCCCTTTCCGGGTTTTATTCTTCAGAATTTTGGGTTGGTAAGCCTGAACATCTTCCAACCTTTTTGACCTGACTTCTGGTACCTGCACCGAGAAAAACAAACTGCTGTCAATGTAGGTCTGGAAAGGCTCCGTGTAAACTGGCTTGGAGAGGACAAGCGACTTAAAATAGGTTTCTGACTTTTTGTTGCTGTTGGTCAGCATGAGATAATAAAAAGGATGCCCCAGGACAACCTTCCCAAAGAAGATGGCTTTCCCGTATTCTGCTGTAAAAACCAACTCCGGCAGCAACGATTTAGAAACATGCTTTTTATGCTTCATTTTGAAACCGTTTGCAATACAAAACTGGTCTGCCATCAAGCCAAGCTCGAAAGTATCCTCTTCCAGATTTCTGTAGTCGTGGAAAGGGGTTCTCAGGAACACAAACTGCTTACCTTCATTATCGAGTCCACTGGCCAGAACATGGCAATAGGGCCTTTCCTGAAAATGGGCGGTATTCTGGAGAAAAATCTGTCCGGGAAGTTTAACTTTTACCCCCATTTCGGGCCAGGACTTCTCCACCAGATCGGCATGCTTGTCGAAAAAAGTAAGTGAACTTAGAAAAGCCTGGACTTCCGGCCCTTTTACATATTCCTGAAAACCATGAACCTTAACCAGGATAAACTGGTGCGGTGTGAACATAAAACGATGCACCTGATGATCGCCTCTGGCAGTAACATTTTCGATATGAATTCCCTTCCAGCCATTAGAGGAAACAAAAGGTTCTTTTTTCAGAATTTTCCCGGGGATGTTTTCAAACAAAAGGCTATCCACTTTGGACTGGTAGCTGTTGGGCGAAATACCAAGCAATCCACCGAAATTCTGGGCCGAAAGCACCATATAAAAGCATCCGTTGGCCATGTCCGGATACAGATAATACTTGTATGATTTTATGGTCGAAATATCAACCATTTTTCCAGGGACCTGCACTGAAAACAAGCTATCCTTCTCCACGAAAGGTTTTAAAACAACCGGAAAATTGGTTTTCTCTACTTCTGCTTTGTACTTGCTTTCTATGTCCATGGAGTTAAAAACGGGACGGACCTTATATCCCAGTTTCTGTAACATCTGCAGCATGCCGGTATTGCCTGGAAGGTGAGCAGCCCCAACCCCTGCAAAAACAGATTGGGTTTGCAAAAGGCTATCCATCACTCTGACCATCATTCTGTTACGGACTTCCAGCATGTATTTGTGGTAACCTGCACTTGGTCTGAAAAGCCGATTGGTGGAGTCAAGAAGATCCAGGTCGCCTTTGCGGTAGGCATCCTGGATAAATTCTTCATAATCCATCCCATTGAGAAACTTCCTTCTCTGGCTTGAGCTCATTTTATCCTCATCATCGGCATCCTTCAGGGCAAGTTCCGCCCGGTTAACCAGTTCAGAAGCCTCATCCAGATTCTCGAGGCTGGCAAAGGCCTTGCCATATTTCTTCCCTGCCTGAAAAATGAACATATCGAGAAAGGAGTTTTCCTCGAAGTTCTCCGAGCCCTGGTGTTTACGGTGAAAAAGTCCGTTCACAATCCGGGGATCGTATTTGATCAGGTTCTGAATGTCGTTGTTGTCCAGCTTGTTGATGTAGAAGGCATACTTGTAAAAATTACTGCCTCCCGAGCTGTTTTCTTTACTGATCTTAACCGGGTTTTCGCCCTTTTTATAATAGGAATCGAGCCATTTCTCCGGATCTGTTTCCAGGGCAAAGCGGTCCACTGATTTTAAAGCCACAAAAAAGGAATCCGGCAATTTGAAAGCCACCTTATTGCTCACATGCATTGTGCCATAGAGGTAAGCGGGCTTTTTAAGGTTTTTACCGGTGATTTCCCAAAAAAGGCTGTTGCATTTGATCTGGGAAAAAGTTGGGAAGGATAGCAGGCAGAACGCCAGCAGAGCGGTGCAAAGGGAACGCATTTTGTATAAAAAAGGACCACAAATATGGGGACCTTTTGCCATTGATGTCTTATGGAAAAATCGGCAGGAAAGACAAAGGATCATTGGAATAAGTTTTGAAAGCACTTAACGCCGCAGGACAAAAAAAAATAAGTTCATGAACCAAAAAAATTTGATCCGGGGAAGACCAAACAACAGGACAGAAACTGAATACTCAAGGAAAGAGGCCTGCAAAAGCCCGAAAGGAAAATCCGGGATAAATCCTTTGGAATTGGACACCGGAATAAATGAATCCTCCTACTTTTGAGGCGTAAATCATCATTTTCCTACCACACCAAATGCAACTTTTAGGGAACTACCTTCAGGGAAGCTGGATAGACAGCGAAGCCGAAGGCACACCACTTTTCAATGCCGTCACCGGCGATACCATTGCAATTGCTACCCGGCAGACCCTCGATGCGGATTCCATTTTGCAATATGGCCGTCAGGTTGGCGGACCCGCCCTCCGGAAAATGACCTTTCAGCAGCGGGGCGAAATGCTCAAAAAACTTGCCCTTTACCTGACCCGGCTCAAGGAAAAGTACTATACCATCAGTTACCAGACCGGCGCAACCCGAATCGACAGCTGGATCGATATTGAAGGTGGCTTCGGAAACCTGTTTGCCAATGCTTCATTGAGGAAAAACTTTCCGAACCAAACCTTTCACGTCGATGGGGCACCCATCGACCTTTCACGGGGTGGGGCATTTATGGGTCAACACATTATGGTTCCCAAAGAAGGGGTGGCCATCCATATAAATGCGTTTAATTTCCCTGTTTGGGGCATGCTCGAAAAGTGTGCGGTGAACTGGATGGCCGGGGTTCCGGCTGTCGTAAAACCTGCAACTTCAACATCTTACCTCACGGAGGCAGTTGTCCGGGACATCATCGCCTCAAAAATTCTTCCCGAAGGTGCTTTGCAGCTGATTTGTGGCCCGGCCCGAAACCTGCTGGACTTCGTTGAATCTCAGGATGTAGTCACCTTTACCGGTTCCGCCATCACGGGCCGGATGTTGAAGGCAAACCGCCGGGTCCTGGACGAATCTGTTCCTTTTAACATGGAGGCCGATTCCCTGAACAGTTCTGTTTTGGGTTTGTCTGCCGCTCCCGGGACACCTGAATTTGACCTTTTTATCAAAGAAGTTAAAAAGGAAATGACGGTAAAGTGTGGGCAAAAATGTACCGCCATCCGGAGGATCCTTGTTCCCGAACCATTTGTGGAAGATGTGCAGATCGCTTTGGCCAAAGAACTGGCCCGTACTGTGATCGGAGATCCTTCACTTAAGGAAGTCCGTATGGGATCGCTTGTAAGTCAGGACCAGGTTTCTGAAGTAAAAGACCGGGTCAGAGAACTGGCCAGGACCGCTGAAATTGTGTATGGAAATCTGGACAGGGTGGATGTAGTTGGCGCCGATTCTGTAAAAGGTGCCTTTATTTCGCCCATTTTATTGCTGGAAAAAGATCCCTTTAAGAACAGGGCCGTTCACGACATTGAGGCATTTGGACCAGTTTCCACCATCGTGCCTTATAAATCTACAGAAGATGCCATCGAACTGGTAAAAATGGGCAAAGGCTCGCTGGTCTGCTCGATGGTCAGTTTCAACGACCAGGAATGTCGCGATTTTGTAGTCGGCGCTGCCAGCCATCATGGACGAATTCTCGTGTTGAACCGGGAAAATGCAAAACTGAGTACCGGCCACGGCTCACCTTTGCCAACCCTTGTTCATGGTGGGCCAGGCCGGGCAGGTGGAGGAGAAGAAATGGGTGGAATGCGGGGTGTAATGCACTATCTGCAACGCTGTGCGGTCCAGTCAACTCCAACTACAATGACCAGAATAACCGGAATCTACCAGTCCGGCAGCCGGTATGAAGAAGCCGAAAAACACCCTTTCCAATACCACTTCGAAGACATTCAACCCGGAATGTCGCTCAAAACCCACAAGCGGACAGTGACGGATGGCGATATTGTCAACTTTGCCAACCTGACCTGGGACCACTTCTATGCCCATACCGACATCACTTCGCTCCAGGGTAGCATTTTTGAAAAACGAACTGCACATGGTTATTTCATTCTGGCGGCAGCAGCAGGACTATTTGTTTACCCAAATAAAGGGCCGGTAGCGGCCAATTACGGACTTGAAGAGTGTCGGTTCCTGCGGCCGGTTTACCATAACGACACTTTGTACGTACGCCTTACCTGTAAGGAAAAAGTAGAAAGAGATGCAAAAGGAAGGGAGTTCCCTGCAGGAGTGGTCAAATGGTTCGTCGAGGTTTTTGATCAGGAAGATGAACTGGTGGCAGTTGCCACCATTCTGACCCTGGTTCAGAAAAAATCTCCGTTTATCGAATTCAGCAAGGAAACCATTTTTTCTGCCCTGAAGCACTTAAAATCCGATACACCTGCCCGTTGGGGAATGATGAGCGCCCAGCACATGGTGGAGCACCTGGTTTTTCATTTGAGGACAGCCACTGGAGTGATTTCCACAGATGTTGTTACCCCTGAAGAAAAGTTGGAGAAATTCCAGGAGTCGCTCTGGAACCACCTGCCTATGCCTAAAGAATTTAAACACCCTAAACTGGATGCATCAGCTCCGATGCAACTGGAGTTCCAGGGTCTGGCTGAGGCAATTTCGGCATTAGATCAGGCTTTCGATGCCTACTTGTTGTATTTCAAGGAAAACCCGGATGTAACACACAACAATGCTGTTTTCGGACCGCTCGACAAATGGCATTGGGACCTGCTGGGCCGGAAGCATTTCCATCATCATTTGCTCCAATTTGGCCTGATTTGAGGGAAGAAGAAAAAAAAATTGGAAATCACGTATAAAAATAAAAAGTTTGTGGTGGAAAGAAAAATCTCGTTTTATGGATGCCAAAATCACCTTAAGCTTTCGTGCAGACGTTATCTCAAGTGCCAAAAAATATGCCCGGCAACAAGGCATTAGCCTCAGTCGTCTGGTAGAAAATATGTTGAGCCGGGTTGTCAGGGAAGACGCCACCCACTTTGATCGTTTTCCTATTTCAGACTGGGTTTTTCAAGCGGCCGAGGGTAACCCTGAATACCATTCGCATATCAAGTCTTCAAAAGAGCTCCGCCAGGAAACAAGGGAAGCTCGCACAAAGAAAAAATGAGAATTTTTTTGGATGCAAATGTCCTGGTTTCGGTGGTGAACCGGGAATACCCTGCATTTACAGCCTGCGCAAAAATTCTGAGCCTTGCGGATGAACCAGGTATTTCACTTTACACTTCAACCCTGAGTCTGGGTATAACCTGGTATTTCAGCAGCAAAAAGAGTGGGAGGATTTCTGCCAGGAATAAAATGGATGTTTTGTTGAAACACATCCTGATTTCTCCTTGCGGACAGGAAGAAGTAAAGCAGGCAATGCAGTTCAAACAAGATGCAGATTTTGAAGATGCCCTTCAGTTTGCTTCGGCTCTTTCAGCACATTGCCAATATATTGTAACCAGCAATTGCTCTGATTTTTATTTCTCTGACATTCCTGTATGTGAGCCAGACGCCTTTTTCAGGCATGTATATTGAACGGGGCAGGATCGAAAAGGAAACTTTCTTCCTTAGAAGTTGTAGAAGGGGCCGGAAAAAAAACCGCCCTTCAAAACCCGGTATTTCCAATAACCATGCTACCCCAAACAAACCCACAAGCCCAAAACCAACCGGATTGGAAAGTACTTAAGTTTGGCTCCCTGATGGGATGGGGCTTCAGATCTATGGTGGCTTTTTTTTGGGTCGTCTGGTTGGCCATAGCCATCGGAGATCCACCTGAAAACTGGACTGGATTGATTTGGTTCGCTTTGTTCCTGATCGCAATTGTTGCCATGGACCTCACTTCCTGGAAAGGAGTCCGGTACTCCGTCGGGGAAAAAAAGCTTGATTTTGTAGAATCGTTGCTGGGCACAGAACTGAGTACCCACCATCAGGTCCATGATATCCTTCACATTTACCTCTTGCCAAAAAAAATGCAGTACGGCAACAGGGGCGGCAGGTATGGTTTAACAAACCGTGTGGAACAGCACTTACAGGTAGTTGTTTCTACAACCTCCGACGCATTCTTCGGTTTGATTCACGACGATTACAAGAAAACCAGCAGGCTTTGTCGGGAAATTGCCAGAGATTTCGGAGTTCCTTATCTGGGCATCCATACCGTTTCGGGATATGTGGAAGGCGACCTGGATTCTTCGAACCCGGGCGTTAAAGTCTGACCATCGGTTTCGGACAGAAACCCAGGATCAGACTGAAAAGGAATAGGCCGCAATTTCAGGAAGTGCGCCCAGGAGCATTGTTCCTGCGCCCCCTGAACCAGGATTTCTTTTTCTGGGCGGCAGGCGAACTGGCAGGTGCTTCTTTTACTCCGGGAGCCAATACCTTTTTGGGACCTGGGTTTTGAGGCCTTTGCGGCTTTTCAACCTCCTGATTGTCCAAAAGATAGGGGTGATCGCTAACAATCGGAACTTTTTTCCCAATCAGCTTCTGAATATCACGCAGGAACTCCTTTTCCTCTTCATCGCAGAAAGAAATCGCTTTTCCGCTTGCCCCGGCTCTCCCTGTTCGCCCAATCCGGTGCACGTAGGTTTCCGGCACATTCGGCACTTCAAAATTGATTACATGGCTTAAATCATCCACATCAATCCCTCTGGCCGCAATGTCGGTTGCCACCAAAATCCGAATCTGACTGGATTTGAAATCTGACAAAGCCTTTTGCCTGGCATTCTGCGACTTGTTGCCATGTATGGCGGCAGCTTTTACCCCCGTCTTCTCCAGGTCTCTGGCTACTTTGTCGGCACCATGTTTGGTACGGGTGAAAACCAGGGCCCTGGTGATGGATTTGTCCTTGAGCACATGGTTGAGCAAACTTTTTTTATCAAGCTTATCTACCAGATAAACCGCCTGTTCTACCGTATCTGCTGTCGAAGAAACCGGAGTCACTTCTACTTTTATGGGATCCTGAAGAATGGTATTGGCCAACTGAACAATTTCTGGCGGCATTGTGGCCGAGAAAAACAGACTCTGCCTGTGTTTGGGAAGCCGGGCAATTACTTTTTTCACATCATGAACAAAGCCCATATCCAGCATACGGTCGGCTTCATCAAGTACAAAAAGGCTGATGTGGTGCAAATGGACAAACTTCTGATCCATCAGATCAAGCAGCCGGCCTGGTGTGGCCACCAAAATATCAACACCTTTCTGAAGGGAGAGGGTTTGACTATGCTGCGAAACGCCTCCAAAAATGACGAGGTGTCGCAATCCAAGATACCGCCCATAGGCCTTGAAGCTTTCTTCAATCTGAATGGCCAGTTCTCTGGTAGGGGTAAGAATCAGTGCCCTGATATCATTTTTATTGAAGTATTGGCCTGGTTGTTCCTTTTTCTGCAGGTATAAATCCTGCAAAATGGGAATGGCAAAGGCAGCGGTCTTTCCGGTGCCGGTCTGGGCACAACCGAGCAAATCTCTCCCCTGTAGCAAGGAAGGAATCGATTGGGCCTGAATGGGTGTGGGGTGTGTGTAACCTTCGTCCTGCAAAGCACGAAGGATGGGGTCGATGAGACCCAATTGTTGAAAGGTCATGTACTGGGGTACGATGTAACCAGGCTCAGAAAAAATAGTCCGACGTATTGAGACACATTTTCATGTGTTTCCTGCCTGAACAATTTTTACGAACGGAGTCGATGGAAATTGAGAGAAGAGAACCACTACGCCGTGGTGGTTGACATCATCAGGGTCCGTGAAAAAGAAATTCCGGAGAGCCTGTTGACCCGGTATCTTTTTCGAATGCAGGTGCAAAGGTAACCCAATTTTCCGGTTTTCCGCCTTATAGCCCCAAAGCCAACAGAACCCTGACATTAAGAATCCCAAAATCCCAACCAAAGTAATGATGCCTCCCCCGGTCCCATAAAACAGGTCGCTCATCCAAACCAGGGGAACAAAATCAGATTGACTTCTATATTTGCCCCATGTCAAGCATTTTCATTCGCACCCTTTTTTGGATGGGTATCTTCCTGCCTTCGGTTTTATTTGGCCAGGCCTATCGTTCAACCGGATCAAACCATGGCACCCGCTTTGAACAGCTTGATTATCTTATCCCCTCTCCCAACGAATACCGTACTGCAAGCGGCGCCCCGGGTCCCCGTTATTGGCAGCAAAGGGCCGATTATGATATAGAAGCAACCCTGGACGAAAAAAAACTGCAGCTCCGCGGAAAAGAAACCGTTACCTACCACAACAATAGTCCCGTTCCACTTTCCTACATCTGGCTTCAACTGGATGAAAACCAGCACGATCCGGGCAGTGACAACCATAGGTTCGACGAAAGCCGTATGCGTAATTCCATGAACGACGCCGATCTGGAGCGAATGAATTATGCCAAATCAAATGAAGGTTACGGGGAAAAAATATTGTCTGTTACCGATGCGTCAGGAAAAGCCCTCCCCTACACCATCAATCAAACCATGATGCGGATAGATATGCCCCGCGATCTGCTCCCCGGTGGTAAATTCGTTTTTAAAGTAGAATGGATGTACAACATTGTCGACCGTATGAAACTGGGCGGAAGAGGCGGCTATGAGTTCTTTCCGGAAGACGGAAATCATATTTTTACCATAACGCAATGGTTTCCAAGGCTTTGTGTTTATTCCGATTTCCAGGGATGGCAGAACCATCAGTTTACAGGAAGAGGGGAATTCGCCCTGGCTTTTGGCAATTACAATGTCCGGATGACGGTTCCTTCAGACCACGTGGTTTGCGCTACCGGCGAAGGACAAAATTACAGCAGCATTCTTAGCCCCGCTGCGCTGAAGCGCTGGCAACAGGCACAGACAGCAAAAGAGCCTGTCGAAATCATTACCCTCGATGAAGCAAAAAAAGCCGAAGAAAATAAAGCAGGGACAAAAAGCTCCGGAACAAAAACCTGGCATTTCAAGGCCGAAAATGTACGCGATTTTGCATGGGGCAGCAGCCGCAAATTTGTCTGGGACGCCATGCCCATCCAGCAGGCCGGGCGTAAAGTCATGTGCATGAGCTTCTACGGCAAAGAGGCCTATCCCCTTTACCGGAAATACTCCACCAAAGTGGTGGCCCATACCATCAAAACCTACAGCAAATACACCATAGACTATCCCTATCCTGTGGCCCAGAGCATTGAAGCAAGCAATGGCATGGAATACCCTATGATTTGCTTCAACTATGGAAGGGCAGAAAAGGACGGCACCTATTCAGAAGCCATTAAATACGGAATGATCGGGGTTATCATCCATGAAGTTGGGCACAACTTTTTTCCCATGATCATCAACAGCGACGAAAGGCAATGGAGTTGGATGGACGAGGGACTCAATACGTTTGTCCAATACCTCACCGAACAGGAGTTCGACAACCAGTATCCCAGCAGTCGCGGACCAGCACATAAGATAGTGGACTACATGCGACTGGATAAAAACCAGCTCGAGCCCATCATGACCAATTCTGAAAACATCATGCAGTTTGGCCCCAATGCTTATTCCAAACCCGCTACAGCCCTTAACATCCTGAGGGAGACGATTATGGGCCGCAAACTTTTTGATTTTGCTTTTAAAACCTACTCAAAACGCTGGGCTTTCCGGCATCCTACCCCTGCCGATTTTTTCAGAACCATGGAAGACGCCTCGGCTGTGGATCTTGACTGGTTCTGGCGGGGCTGGTTTTTTGGCATCGATCCTGTCGACATCAGCCTCGATTCTGTAAAATGGTACCGCCTTGATGCCCGGGGCAATGAAGCAGCATTTAAAAAACCTGCTTTTCAACATCTGGGCATTGCAAGGAATGCGGCCGATCCGACCATAAAATTCGCTGTAGATCAGGATACCAGTCTCAGAGATTTTTACTACCACAACCGAAGCGGGGATGATGACGAAAAGATGTTCCGGAGGATGATGCAAAGCGAGGAAAAAGCCGAAAACAGCACTGCCGACAAAGCCCTGGACAGCCTGAAAGAAAAATGGGCTTCCAAACATTGGTACGAACTCAGCTTCACCAACAAAGGTGGATTGGTAATGCCCATCATCATTGAGTTTACTTTTAAAGACGGCACCAAAGAAGTAGACCGCATTCCTGCCGAAATTTGGCGCAAAAACGAGCAGCAGGTAAAAAAGGTCTTTATGAAGGATAAAGAAGTGACCTCCATCCAATTGGACCCTTTCAAAGAAACGGCAGACATCAACGAAGAAAACGGACTCTGGCCGATTCGGGAAATGCCCAGCAAATTTCAATTGTTTAAAGGCGGAAGGTTTGGCAGGAATGGCCGTTCCCAGGCCCAAAACCCCATGCAAAAGGCCCGGGACAAAGGGAAAACACCCCCTCCTGCCGGAAAATAATTCCTTCCTCTTCTCTCCTGCTTTGGGGGTGCCGGCTTCCTGCGTCGCCGTCAGGCTGTCCGCTATAGTCCTCACCCTGCCCTTTCAACCAGGGAAGAAAGCCTTAGCGTTGGTTGGGCAGGGTTCCGGGCTGCCGCTTCCATCCTTCACCCGGGACGATTTTATCTTTGGGCTTCAGGAAGGATTATTCCGGTAATGCTCCCGCCAAAAGAGCCGCTGTTTTTCCCGATCCAGCACCAAACGGGCAAGTTCCAAAGCCCAATCCGATTCAGGCTTGGTCCCAAAAACCTGGGCTACTTTCGACTCGGAAACGTCGAGCCGGTAAAAAATCTGCTTTAGACTACCTGGTTTCTTTTCAAGAAGCTGGGCCATATGATGCGCCAGAAAGGCAAGTAACTCTGCTTCATTGGAGTTGGAAGCAGTCTGATCAAGACCCTCTTCCTGCAAATAGGTGAAAAGAGATGGTGAAAATTCCATGAAACAATGTAGCACAACAATTTTCCTCAAGCCAGCCTTTTCCCGAAGCAAACAGAAAAAAAGACAGGTTCATAAAAGGTAGCGACCAGGGTCAAATTCTAAGAAAGTAAGCAGGAATTTTCTCGGAGATGTTTCATCTCATGCCTGAGGAATTTTCTTTTGCACCTATGTACAAAGATCCAACCGATTGGACCCATCGTATCGCACAGGAGCTTTCACTTGGGCAAACCCAGGTTTTAGCGGTGCAGAAACTGCTCAGCGACGGAGCCACTATTCCATTCATTGCCAGGTACCGAAAAGAAGTGACCGGCAGCCTGGATGAAGTTCAGATTGCCCAAATCCGCGACCGCCTGGAACAGTTGGAAGAATTGGGGCAAAGGAAGGCATTTGTACTTAAAACCATTGAGGAACAGGGAAAGCTCACCCCGGCTTTAAAGCAGCAGATCGGGCAAGCCCAAACCCTTTCTGAGGTAGAAGACCTGTATCTTCCTTACAAACCCAAACGAAAAACCCGGGCCACCATTGCCCGTGAAAAAGGCCTGGAGCCACTTGCCCTCCGCATTTTATCGCAGGTATCTTTTCCGTTGGAAAGAGAAGCCCAGGCCTTCATCTCAGACGAAAAAGGAGTTAACTCTGTGGAAGAAGCGCTTGCCGGAGCGAGGGATATTCTTGCAGAAAACATCCACGAAGATGCAGCAACCAGGCAGGACCTGAGAAGGGTATTTCAGAAAACGGCTCATATTTCAGCCCGGGTTGTCAGCGGGAAAGAACAGGAAGGCCAGAAATACAGAGATTACTTCGATTGGTCCGAACCGCTGTCGCATGCACCAAGCCATAGAATATTGGCCATCCGGCGGGCCGAGGCAGAAGGCATACTCCGCTTTGATATTTCCCCCGACGAAGAACTGGCATTACAGCGAATTGAACAGCGTTGGGTAAGGTCTGGAAATCCGGCTGGTCAACAGGTAAGTCTTGCAGTTCGTGATGGATATAAACGGCTCATGAAGCCTTCCATAGAAACAGAGTTCAGACTGTTGAGCAAGGAAAAAGCAGATGCAGAAGCCATCCGGATTTTTGCCGAAAATGTCCGCCAACTGCTCATGTCTGCACCTCTGGGGCAAAAAAGAACCCTGGCCGTAGATCCTGGGTTTCGAACCGGTTGTAAGGTAGTTTGTCTCGATGCCCAGGGAAAATTGCTCCACTTTGAAGCCATTTTTCCCCATGAGCCCCAAAAACAAAGTCTGGCTGCCGGGAAAACCATTCAGGAGCTTGTAAAAAGGTTTGCGGTAGAAGCCATTGCCATTGGAAACGGGACAGCCGGCAGGGAAACGGAGGACTTTATCAAAAAACTCGGACTACCTGTTGCCATCCCTGTGGTAATGGTAAATGAAAGCGGGGCATCAATCTATTCTGCTTCTGATGTGGCCAGGGAAGAATTCCCTGACAAGGACATTACCATTCGGGGTGCGGTTTCTATTGGCCGCCGACTGATGGATCCTATGGCTGAACTGGTGAAAATAGACCCAAAGTCCATCGGTGTCGGACAATATCAGCATGATGTAGACTCCAAAAAACTAAAGTCTGGTCTCGACGATGTGGTTATGCGAAGTGTGAATGCGGTGGGTGTAGATGTGAACACCGCAAGCAAACAACTGTTGAGTTATGTTTCCGGACTTGGGCCGGTTCTGGCGCAGAATATCGTGGATTACAGAAATCAAAATGGTCCTTTTCCCACGAGGCAGGCCTTGAAAAAAGTACCGAGAATGGGTGATAAGGCTTATGAACAATCGGCAGGGTTCCTGCGGATTCGAAATGGAAAAAATCCGTTGGATGGGTCGGCGGTGCATCCGGAGCGGTATGACCTGGTTTCCCAAATGGCAAATGATCTGCACTGTAAGCCTGCCGATCTGATGAACCAGGCAGCCCTAAGGCAGAAAATAGATATCAGAAAATATGTGAAGCAGGACGTGGGATTGCCTACTTTAAAAGATATCCTTCAGGAACTTGCCCGTCCCGGACTGGATCCCCGGGAGCAATTTGAGATTTTCCGCTTTGAAGAGGGAATTGACAAAATAAGTGACCTCCGGGAAGGGATGACCTTGCCAGGCATTGTCACCAACATAACCGCTTTCGGTGCATTTGTGGATATTGGGGTACACCAGGATGGACTTGTGCATACCAGTCAGCTTGCCAACCGTTTTGTAAAAGACCCCAACGAAGTGGTAAAGCTGGGGCAGAAGGTCAAGGTTCGGGTTTTAGATGTTGATACAGACCGAAAGCGCATCGCACTTTCGATGAAAGATTAACCCAACGCTGAGGTGCTTTGAATTTAGGTGAAGCTTTGAAAACCAATCATTCAGGACTGATTGATTGGGAAAGTGCAGGGTTTCGGAAAAAACTGTCGGCTAAGGGATCGTACGGAAAAGCCCGGAGTGCGCAAGGAACGCAGCGCACGAGGACTTGGACGGAAGAGCCCGACCCGAGAAACGAGGGGTAGCCCAAAAAATATAAAGGGTGCCTGCAACTTTTTCGTAGGTTCCGACACTATGCCATAGATCGCTTCCGAATGTTCAATAATACAACAGACGAATTCCTAAGGATGTACAAGCCCATCCACAGCAGGTTTCTGAGGTACTGCCGGTCCATGGCTTATGGGCAAATGGATACCCAGGATCTGGTGCAGGAGTCGGTTTTGGTGGCACTCCAACGCTGGGAAGAAATTGACAAAAAGACATCGCTGCTGGCATTTTTGATCGGTACTGCCAGGAAGTTGCTGCAAAACCATTACCGGAAGGCTTCCAGGTTTCGATCGATGGATCAGGAATCGGAGGCCTTGCGCAAGATGGAAAGCCAGACCGGCAATCCCGAGCTGGCGCTGGAAATCCACTTCCTGCATCAGGCCATGGCGCGCCTTGGAACGGCCGAACAGGAATGCCTGGTATTGTTTGAGATTTCGGGTTTTAGTCTTCAGGAAATTGCCGATTTGCGGGGCGAAGGCCTTTCGGCCATCAAAAGCAGGGTTTCAAGGGCAAGGCAACGGCTCCGGATCATGCTGGAGGATGGAAATGCCCAAAACCAACCTGTGGCCCAACCCGATGCAACATTGTTTCACCTCCTCAGTACCGTTTTATGAAACAGGTTCCGTTAGATTCCACTTTTGAAAAAATAAAGGAGCTTCCTGAGGAAGTTTCTTATGAGGAAATGGCCAAATGGCTGATTTCTACCCCTGTGGTAGTGGGCACAGGCCTTGGCCTCTGGCAATTGACTGCACATCTTCTTAAAACCAAATACTTTATACCTATGTTTTTTTCAGGATCGCTGGCCCTTGGATGGGCCTCATGGCTGGCTGTAACGGCATTAAGCCCTTCAACAGTGGATGGTGGAAATGCTTCACCCCTGCCCAAAAAGGCACCGGTTCAATACGATGCACGGAAAGACCAACCCTGGGCCGGACTGGAATTTTTTCCGGACTCCTCAGGAAAGAAGCGAAAAAGGGTGGTCCGGAAACAGGAAACCCGGATTATCCATACAAACGGGGACAGCTCACTTGCCCCTTTGCCAGCCCTGCCTCCTTTGCCGCCCTCACCTCAGGGAGCAGAAGTAGAAACAGAAGAGGTAAGGAAAGTGGTCCGGAAACAGAAACCAGGCAAGTCCAAAGCCGATGGTGGATGCGGAGCAGACGATCCGTTTGTTCATGCATTGCTGGGCTACCTGAAGAAAGAAAATCTGCATGCCGAAGGCAAACCCCTCCAGATTAAACTTCAGCCAAAGTCATTTGAACTAAATGGTACGCTCCTGGGAAAGAACCACCTTGAAAAAGCAATACAGCTTTTCAAAAAACATGAAAAGCAGGTTTTTTCAGGAGATTCGATGGTCGAGGTTTCTATAAACAGGGGCAGATGCAGTATTTCAAAATCGATAGGAGACCGCCCTTAGCGGAAATTTAACCTGCAAAGGGCAATGCCGGATTTCCCTTCCCAAGGGAAGTGCAGGAAACCCGTTCCTGAAACCATACCAACGTCTCTGAAAGAAGGTCTGGAAAAAAAGTTGTAATCTCTTTTCTGTGAAATGGATTCCATTTCAAAATGGATTCCTTCCGGAACATGTGGAAAGCTGGAGCCCCGGTGCGTCGGATCCGGACATCCGGAGGATGCCCTGGGGCCCTTTCCTGTTCCGCCAAAAAATGCCCAAAACCAACCGGAGTTCTGGTGCATGTGATAAATCCACAGGTCCAAATCATGTAAAATTTTAGGTTTGTGACCAGAGGTGGTAATTTTGGCCCAATACTTGCTCAGGTATTCAGCCAACAAATGTGAGCGCAAGAAATGGCCAAATCGAGGTATAGTGAAGTTGAACCGAAAGACAAGAAGCCCATTAACAAAGCTTCCCTGAAACAAATCTGGAAGATTTTCCGGTTTTTGATGCCCTATAAGACTTTGTTTTTTAGCGGTTTTGCCTTCTTACTGCTGTCGGGTCTCACCTCTATGACCTTCCCTTTTATAGCAGGTCAGCTGGTAGATTCAGTTCAAAATGTATTTAAGGACTGGACCCGGCACGAGATAGCCCTTGGCATGTTTGGAGTTTTGGGCTTTCAGGCGACCTTCAGTTTCCTCAGGGTTGAATTGTTTACCAGGGTCAGCGAACAGGCCATGAGGGACATCCGGCTGGGGCTTTACCGGAAAATGATGTACCTCCACATTCCATATATTGAGCAGCGCAGGGTAGGCGAACTCACCAGCCGGCTGACTTCGGATGTGACCCAGTTACAGGACATACTGTCGTTTACACTTGCCGAATTTATCCGGCAATTGACTACTGTCGTTTTAGGAATAGGCATTATTTTCTGGGTTTCGGCCAAGCTTTCCCTGGTCATGTTGTCTGCCTTTCCATTTATCATTGTAGGCGGCATTTTATTCGGAAAATATATCCGACGGCTTTCCAAAAAAGTAACAGACGATCTGGCGGCTGCCAACACTGTGGCCGAAGAAACCCTGCAATCCATTCATACGGTAAAGGCTTTTACAAACGAAGCCTTCGAAGTTTCCAGATATCTGGGGTCGCTTACCCTTGTGGTGGCCAATTCGATCCGGACGGCCCGTTACCGGGGATTGTTTATTTCATTCATTATTCTCTCTGTATTTGGGGGCATTGTACTGGTCTTGTGGTATGGTTTGGGGCTTGTAGAATCGGGGGAACTGACCATCGGAAAACTGGTTTCATTTATATTATACACCACCTTTATTGCAGCCGCAGCCGGAGGTTTGGGAGATCTTTACGGACAGTTGCAGAAAACAATCGGGGCTTCTGAGCGGATCATGGAGATCCTGGAAACGGAAGACGAACAGCCAAAGCATTCAGCAGAAGGTCTGAAAGATCCGATTGTGGGATTTATCGAATTCGATAAAGTCCGGTTCAGGTATCCGTCACGACCCGAGGTGGAAGTCCTGCACGGATTGGATTTTTCGATTAAGCCAGGCCAGAAAGTTGCCCTTGTGGGTCCCAGCGGGGCAGGCAAATCGACCATTGTTCAGCTTCTTATGCGCTTTTACGCCTGGAATTCAGGGCAGATCCGGCTGGATGGGAAACCTATTGAACAGTTTGATTTACACCACCTGCGTAAAAATATTGGCATTGTGCCACAGGAAGTGCTCCTTTTTGGAGGCACGATTGCAGAAAACATCCGCTATGGCCGACCACAGGCTACCCTCGAAGAAGTAGAAGAAGCTGCCCGGAAGGCCAATGCCTGGGAATTTATATCCGGTTTCCCGGAAGGACTTGATACTTTGGTAGGAGAAAGAGGCATCAAATTATCAGGAGGACAAAGACAGCGGATTGCCATTGCCCGTGCCATTTTAAAAGACCCCTCCATTTTAATTTTAGACGAGGCCACCTCCTCGCTCGATTCCGAATCAGAGAAGCTTGTGCAGGATGCCCTGGATCAACTGATGGAAAACCGAACCACCATCATCATTGCGCACCGGCTGGCTACGGTACGAAAAGCAGACCGGATTTTTGTTTTGCAACAGGGCGCTATCCAGGAAGAAGGAAGTCACCTCGATTTGCTAGAAGAAGAAAACGGCTTGTATGCAAGGCTGGTAAAGATGCAATTTGAATATCATCTG
>JBIPNA010000272.1:0-5252 GCA_044375665.1 Catalimonadaceae bacterium | reverse complement strand
TCCACTTCCCGGCGACAGAATCCGGGAAGCGTATGCAGATATGCCTTGCGTTGCAGGCACCATTGTCATTCCAAATTTCACACCCCTCAACAGTGGTCCGTTTTGCGTAGGAGATACCATTCAACTTTTGGCGCCGGATCTGCCGGGATATAGCTATTCCTGGTCAGGGCCAAACGGTTATACAAGTTCAGCCCAAAACCCTTTGATTATCAATGTCAATTCAACAGCTGAAGGGAATTATGGTTTGAGTGTAAAAAAAGCATCCTGTGCATCACGTATAAAAAAGACAGAAGTTGTTTTCAATTGCATGCCCATTGGCAGCCTTCCGACTACCATTTGCGCAGGAGCACAACTGAGTATCCCCTTCACTTCGACTGGCGTTTTTAATTCAGGAAACCTGTTTGTGGCACAGCTGAGCAGCAACACCGGATCATTTGCCAACCCCATTTTACTGGACACACTGGCATCAAATCAACCTGGCACACTTCAGGTTACCATTCCGGTTTCGCTTACTTCCGGGCCTGGCTATAAAGTAAGGCTTGTTTCAACATCCCCACAATATGACGGAAAACCACCTTTAAGGAATCTTCAGATCAATGCACTTGGCGCCCCACCGAGCCCAAGGGATGGGGAAAGATGTGGCCCCGGGTCTGTTCAGATTTCTGCCAACGGGGGCTCCAGTTTACTATGGTTCCCGGATTTAGAGGAAACAGTTCCTGTATTTTCCGGAAGAAATTTTCTAACCCCGGTTCTGCCTTCTACGAAATCCTTCTTTGTTCAAAGCGGGGGTACTTCGAAGTCTCGTATGGGGCTAAGCAGTTTCTCCAATCCGGAGACTTCCCAGGAAAGCGACGGTATTTTATTTTCGGCTTCCGGAACCCTTCGGATCGACTCCATAAGACTGGAGCATCCCGGTACTGAAGCGGGACAAAATCTATGCCGGCTTACCCTTGAAAAAGACGGGATTCAACTTTTTCAAACACAGGTCACTACCAGCGGATCAGGCAGCAGTAAAGTACCCCTTTTCTGGAGGGTCGATCCAGGGCATGGGTATTCACTTCGATGCGACAATATTGTTGTTCCCATGCACCGAAGCCAGGCTGGCTGGGGCAATTTTCCCATCAGTCAGGTTGGAACATTGATTTTTGAAGGAAGCCTTTCCGGAAACGGAAAGTATCCTTATCTGCTTCAATGGGTATTGAATAAATATTCCACATGCCCAAGCCGCAGGATAGAAGTAAAAGCGGTTATAAAACCTGGAACTGTTCCAAATACACCCTTCCTGACGCAAATCGGAGACTCGGTTTGGTGCAGTGAAACCGGAATTGAATATCAATGGCAAATCAACGGAACCGCTCAATCCCAGATTAACACCAGAAAAATCAGAGGGTTGCAAAACTCAAGCTATCAGGTTCGGATCAAATTGGATTCCTGCTGGTCCGACTGGTCTGCGCCTTTGGTGGTGAACATTACCGGCCTGTTGACAAGGAATGAAATGGAGGAAACACTGTTCTTTCCAAATCCATCCACAGGTCTGGTTCAAATGCGACTGGGAGAAGAAAATGTTTGGTTGGAGTTGTACTCCCCTGAAGGAAAACGTGTCTGGAGTACTTTTCAAAATGGAAACAAAGCACTCAATTTCAATCATTTGCCAAAAGGGATTTACAATATGCTTTGGCATACAGACCGTAAATCAGGAAATGAGCGGTTGCAAATCAAGTAGTTGAATACATTTTTTTTCAAACCGGAAACCTTCGGTTGTCATTTTGGTTATACCTTTGCTTAGAATTATTCTAAATAATAACTGAATGACCAAGGAAGCAGATATTCTTGACGAAATAACCTCATCGGAATACAAATACGGTTTTACGACAGATATCGAAACCGATCTGGCTCCGGTTGGATTGAATGAGGATACAATCAGGTTTATTTCTTCAAAGAAGAAAGAGCCGGAATGGATGCTTCAGTGGCGGTTGGATGCGTTTAAAGTCTGGCTACAGATGAAGACACCCACCTGGTCGAATGTTCAGTTTCCCGAAATTGATTACCAGTCTATTATTTATTACGCCGCGCCAAAGCAGAAAAAAGTTGTAAACAGTCTGGATGAAGTAGATCCGGAGTTAAGGAAGACTTTTGAAAAACTCGGAATTTCTCTGGACGAGCAAAAGCGACTTACCGGCGTGGCCGTAGATGCCGTTATTGATTCGGTTTCAATTGCAACCACTTTCAAAACGAAACTCGCAGAATTGGGCATCATTTTTTGCGCAATGAGTGAAGCCATTGAAAACCATCCGGAACTGGTTAAAAAATATCTGGGCTCCGTAGTTCCTGTCAAAGACAATTATTTTACCGCTTTAAATGCGGCAGTTTTTTCCGATGGTTCGTTTTGCTACATACCAAAGGGAGTGCGATGCCCGATGGAGCTGAGCACATATTTCCGGATCAACACGGCGAACACAGGTCAGTTTGAGCGTACCTTGATTGTTTGCGAAGACAACAGCTACGTTAGTTACCTTGAAGGCTGCACCGCACCCATGCGGGACGAAAATCAGTTGCATGCCGCTGTGGTTGAACTGGTTGCCATGGAAAACGCCCATATCAAGTATTCCACGGTTCAAAACTGGTACCCTGGAGATAAAGAAGGCAAGGGCGGGATTTACAATTTTGTCACCAAGCGGGGAATCTGCATGGGGCGAAAATCAAAAATATCCTGGACACAGGTAGAGACCGGATCAGCCATTACCTGGAAATACCCATCGGTAATTTTGAAAGGCGACGATTCCATTGGTGAGTTTTACTCGGTGGCAGTGACCAATAATTATCAGCAGGCCGATACCGGAACCAAGATGATCCACATCGGAAAAAATACCCGGAGCAGGATCGTATCCAAAGGAATTTCTGCCGGCAAGAGTCAGAACTCCTACAG
This sequence comes from Catalimonadaceae bacterium, assembly GCA_044375665.1. Taxonomy (GTDB): domain Bacteria; phylum Bacteroidota; class Bacteroidia; order Cytophagales; family Flexibacteraceae; genus CAMDMI01. The sequence continues at coordinate 2,326 of JBIPNA010000272.1, read as the reverse complement.
GGGATTGGTGCAGGTAATGAAAAGGGCACAGAATGCCAGGAATTTTTCACAATGTGATTCTTTGTTGCTGGGCAATAAATGCGGTGCGCACACTTTTCCTTATCTGGATGTAGAAAATCCCAGTGCTCAGGTAGAACACGAAGCAACCACCTCCAAGATTGGAGAAGACCAGATTTTCTATTGCAACCAACGAGGCATTTCTACTGAAGACGCCGTTGCACTTATTGTGAATGGTTATGCCAAAGAAGTACTGAACCAGCTACCCATGGAGTTTGCGGTTGAAGCTCAGAAACTATTGGCCATCAGCCTGGAAGGAAGTGTAGGATAAAAAATTAGTCAGTACGAACCGGGGTTGAACCAAATCCTGCAACAGGATTTAAATCCATTCCCCGGATTCTTGAAAAATCAGCGAACAGAACGTTTATGTTAAAGATTGAAAACCTTCATGCCAATATCGGCGACAAGGAAATCCTGAAAGGAATCAACCTGACGGTCAATGCAGGTGAAGTTCATGCCATTATGGGCCCAAACGGAAGCGGAAAAAGTACCCTCGCTTCGGTTTTGGCCGGACGTGAAGATTATGAAGTAACCGGCGGTTCGGTAACCTTTCTTGGAAAGGACCTCTTGGAATTAAGTCCGGAAGACAGAGCCAGAGAAGGGGTTTTTCTGGCTTTTCAGTATCCTGTAGAAATCCCCGGGGTTACCACCATTAATTTCTTAAAGACCGCTTTGAATGAGGTCCGGAAATACAGGGGTGAAGAATCCATGGACGCAGTTTCTTTTTTGAAGCTCATGAAAGAAAAGAGCAAGTTGGTCGAAATCGACCATGCCCTGCTCAGCCGGTCTCTCAACGAAGGATTCTCAGGTGGAGAAAAAAAGCGCAATGAAATTTTCCAGATGGCCATGCTCGAACCAAGACTGGCCATTTTAGATGAAACAGATTCCGGACTGGACATCGATGCCCTCAGAATTGTGGCCAACGGAGTAAACAAACTCAAAACCCCTCACAATGCAACCATAGTGGTAACGCATTATCAGCGTCTGCTGGATTACATTGTGCCTGATTTCGTACATGTTTTATGGAATGGGCGTATCGTAAAATCCGGGACCAAGGAATTGGCCCTGGAACTGGAAGAAAAAGGATACGATTGGGTAAAAGCCGAAGCCAGTCTTGTATAGCGCCATGGCATTCAATCAAAAATTAGAAGAAATCAAATCTCACCTGCTTGGTCAGGTGGAAGGTTGGGGGATTGAAGGTAATGATCTTGCAGTAACTGCAGCCAGGGAAGTTGGCTTTCCCGGGGCAAAGGCAGAAGAATGGAAGTATTCTCCCCTGCCCATTGCTCCTCAGCAACGCTTCGAACTGAAAGGACAAAGCAAAGGTTTGCAGCTGGAACATGCTGATTTTCCGGTTTCCGGCTTGTGTGAACTGGTATTTGTGGATGGGCGTTTCGAACCAGCCCTAAGCGATTCCCTTCCCACTGGAGCACGCATTGAACCAGGTTTTGAAGAGGGCATGTCAGGTTTTGAAGACCTGCTTTTATCCCACCTGAACGATGCTACTGCCCCTACATTGGGTGTAGTTATTACGGTGGATGCAGGCGCAATAATTGAACCCTTCATTCTGATCCGTTTCCTGCATACCGACACCGAAGCAGCCAGCTGGACCCAGTCACGCATTCAGGTTAAAGTTGGATCTGGAGCTGAGGTTTCCTTTATGGAATGTGCCGATCCGGATGTCCTGCAGCGGATGTTGAACTCTGTTGCGGAAATTCAGGTTGAAGCAGAGGCAAATGTGCATTGGCTTAATCTGGAAGAAGTTCCTGAGTCCTGGATTCAGGTCAATCAAACCAGGGTTTCTGTGGCCCAAAAAGCCCGTTTCGAGCATATTGCCATTTCTACTGGAGAAGGCTATGTGCGAAACAACCTGGAAATTAAGATTACAGGAGAGGAAGGCGATGCCCACATGTACGGACTTTCACTGGGTAGTCAGAAGTTCCATGTCGACCACCACACATTTGTGAACCATAAGCCAGAAAATACGACCAGCAATCAACTGTATAAAGGCATCTTCAGTGGCAAATCAAAAGGAGTATTCAACGGAAAAATACTGGTGGATCAGGTTGCTCAAAAAACGAATGCCTATCAATCCAGCAAAAACATACTCCTCAGTACAGATGCGGGGGTGTTTGCCAAACCTCAACTGGAGATTTTTGCCGACGATGTAAAATGTTCTCACGGGGCTACCATTGGCCAGCTGGATGAAGAACCAATTTTCTACCTCAGAAGTCGCGGACTGGATTTGAATACAGCCCGGATGCTGCTG
>JBIPNA010000270.1:0-5254 GCA_044375665.1 Catalimonadaceae bacterium | reverse complement strand
GCCGCTTTAATGGATTGCCAGACATCCTCTGGTTTTACCCCTTCGTCCAGGTTAAAGGCTTTGAACCTGCATCTCCAATGACTGGTACAGAATGACTCAGGCAGACCATCTGGCCATACTTTAAGTCCACGGTTCGAGATAAAGGCAAGTCCAAAAATTTTGTTGTCCAATGCCTTTAGTTTTTCTGCGATTTCTGTCGGTTTGAGAAAAGCATTGTCCAGGAACAAATCGAAGCCCACCAGCTTTTTTTCAAGCGGGACAATAGGTGTTACCTTAATGTCGAATCCCTTCTGGGTTTCTCTGGAATAGGTAACAGGCTGTAAAATAGATGGTTTCTGTCCCAATCTATCTATTACTGCCTGAGCGAATTCTTTTGTGCCGACCTTCTTCTTCGAAATTCCTTCTTTGAATATGTCGCCGGTATGGATGCCGTCTTCCAGGGTTTTCAACCAGGCATTGTGGATGTTTTCAGCCACATCGGGTTGGTTGATGTGGACCAGCATCATCAGGGCTCCGTTGATCAAACCGCTTGGGTTGGCAATGCCCATGCCGGTAATATCCGGTGCAGAACCATGTATGGCCTCAAACATGGCACATTGGTCGCCCACATTGGCAGAGCCACACAATCCAACAGATCCTGCCACCTGGGCGGCGATATCTGAGATGATGTCCCCGTACAAATTCAAGGTGACGATCACATCAAATTTTTCGGGTGTATCGGCCAAAAGAGCTGAACCAATATCAATGATGCGATGGTCTTTTTCAATATCCGGAAATTCGGCTCCTATCTGGTCAAACAGTTTGTGAAACAACCCGTCGGTTAGTTTCATGATGTTGTCTTTGCTAAAGCAGGTGACTTTTTTGCGGTTGTATGCCCGGGCATATTCAAACGCATAGCGGATAATTTTTTCAGATCCCTGCCTTGAGATAAGTTTCAGACATTGAACCGTATCCTGGGTTTGCTGGTGTTCGATACCGGCATACAAATCTTCTTCATTTTCCCGGACGATGACCAGGTCCATGGTATGCTTGGAGGCCACAAAAGGGTTTAATGTTGTAACCGGCCTTACATTGGCAAACAAACCAAGTGCTTTCCTGGTCGTCACATTCAGGCTTTTGAATCCACCACCCTGAGGTGTGGTCACGGGTGCTTTAAGGAAAACTTTTGTCCTCCGCAGTGACTCCCAGGCTTCGGGACGGATCCCACTGAAAACCCCAGATTGATAGACTTTTTCACCGATTTCGATGGTTTCTGTTTTAATACGGGCTCCTGCTGCATACAAAATACTGAGGGTAGCCTCCATGATTTCCGGACCAATGCCATCGCCGTATGCAATGGTGATCGGTGTGTTTTCTGCCATGTGGTGTGTTGCGTTCAAAACACAAAATGAAGCATGGATCCTTCCGAAAACAAGAGGAAACTTTGGTTTTTTCTGACAAGGGGAAAGGGGCCGGAATCTGGACTTCTTTGCTGGTACTTGTTCAACTTTAAAACTTGCCACTAATTGGTTTCGGAATGTCTGACATTCACGTCTGCAAAACCAGGTAACCAAAAAGGCCGGAAAATCCGGCCTTTTCGAAATCAATAGATGGTTATTTATAAGCCCAGGGCAAAATAGTAATTCCCAGGCAGGTCTTCGTAAACACCTTCAATCATAACTCCACCTGTTTTCTTTTCGAGCAAAGAAGCCAGGTCTTTTGATGAGTTTACTGGTTGTTTATCGACTTTGGTAATGATGAAGCCGTCTTTCATATCGGTTTGGGTCCGGATTTTGCCTCCGGGGAAGATTTTGGTTACTTTGATACCGGCCTCAACCTTGGCATTCTTTTTTTCTTTGGGCGTCAGGTCCGCGAATTCCGCACCCAGTATTTCAAAAATCTCTTTTCGCTCGGTTTTGGTGATTTCAGATTTGCCTTCTTTGTTCTTTAGGGTAGGGTAAACCAGCACTTCTTTGCCTTCCCTGTTTATGGTCAGGTTAACTTTGTCTCCCGGACGGTGACGGGCAATTTGTTCCTGAAGTTCGGCAACAGAATTGATTCTCACTGGCCCTACTTTGGTGATGACGTCTCCTTTTTTCACCCCGGCATCCATGGCAGAACTTTCTTTGTTCACACTATCTACCAGCACACCCTCTGAAATATCCAGATCCTTTTGTTTGGCCAGGTTGCCATCAAGATCCCGAATGACGATACCCAGAAAACCTCTTTGCACCGATCCAAATTTGATGATGTCTTCCACCACTTTGGTGACCAGATTAACCGGAACCGCAAACCCATAGCCACTATATGCACCGGTCGGAGAGGCGATGGCTGTGTTGATACCCACCAGATCTCCATTCAGGTTAACCAGAGCACCTCCCGAATTTCCAGGGTTGATGGCGGCGTCAGTCTGAATAAAAGATTCGATGGGAACATTTGACTTTTCGCGAAGAATTGAAATGTTCCTTGCTTTGGCCGAAACAACCCCGGCTGTTACGGTTGATGTCAGGTTGAATGGATTTCCAACCGCCAGAACCCAGGATCCGACTTTCACTGCATCTGAGTTCCCAAAGGCCAGCACTGGTAGGTTTGTCTCTTTGATCTGAATGACGGCCAGGTCGGTGGAAGGATCGGTTCCGATCACTTTTGCTTTGTAGGTTCGCTTATCGCTCAGCGAAACTTCCAATTCACTGGCATCGGCTACCACGTGGTTGTTGGTTACTATGTAGCCATCTTTTGAAATGATTACTCCAGATCCTGTAGCCACATTTTCCCGTTCCCTTGGTTGATTTTTGGGGTCCATAAAAAAGGGACTTCCTCCAAAAAAATCGCGAAACATATCGTTTTGATTCATCGCGACCGACACGGTTTGTTTTGCTTTAATGTTCACCACCGCCGGAGTTACTTTTTCTGCCTGGGAAGAAAAATCCAGTTCCGCTCCTGCAGGGCCGTGGGTTGCCAATTGGTATCCCGGCCTTTCAGCGGCTTGTTGAAATACAACATTCCTGGAATCCATGTCCAGGGCTTTGTAGGTTCCCAGCGTGATCAGACTTCCTGCCAGACCCGCCCCCAATAATGCAATTACTTGTTTCATATTTTTTGAAAATGAGGTCTAAAACTCAAAGTAGAGGTACGTATTGCGACGAGGCAAATGAAATGCCATCCGGCTTGATTCAGGTTTTCGCTGTCATTTTGACTTTTTTTTTGGATGGGCGGCCAAGGATCAGGGTCAGTTTTTCAGGATGCCGGACGGAAGGTGACAAAAAGAAATTTCTGGCCTAGCCCGAGATCGATTCATTTTTAGAATTGTTAACAAATTCAGATTCTCATACCAATTTTGTCCCATGTGGGAAGCTTTGCTGGATTGGGATACACAGGCCACGATTTGGATCAACCAATGGGGTAGCCCGGCCTTGAATGGCCTTATGGATTTTTGGTCCAAAAAATGGGTTTGGTTGCCAGTCTATGCCCTTTTGCTGATCGATATTTACAAGAACTTCGGACTAAAAGGAAGCCTTTGGTTAATTGTGGCCATTGCCCTGGGAATTGCTTTGGCCGACCAGACTTGTTCGGCTCTGCTTAAACCCTGGGTGGCCCGCCTGAGACCCTGCCATGATCCCTCTTTTGCGGGGATACTAAATGTACCGGAAGGTTGTGGTGGCCAGTTTGGATTTGCTTCTTCACATGCGGCCAATACTGCTTTCCTGGCTGTATTCCTGGCCCTTTTTCCCAACAGAATTTTCCGGATTTGGCTGTTGCTTTTTGTTTGGGCTTTAGTAACAGGCTGGAGCAGAATTTATCTGGGGGCCCATTTTCTGGGCGATGTTTTGGCAGGCTGGGCAATAGGTGCTTTGCTGGCAGTATTGATTCAGAAAGGACTTTTACGGGCCAGGTTCCGGTTCAGGCTTTGGTGAGTTTGACAACCTGAAGGAATCTGGCAGAACTGATACAGGCTTTGGATTTTCCTCAACTCAAGCTTTTCCATTTTGATGCTCAGGGACTAAAGTCAAAGAGTGAAGGAAGTAAAGACGAAGTTTTCCCGGATTATAGATTTAATCCGTCATCAAAGGAATGGACCGGTCAGCATGGAATGAAGGGGTAGCCAGGAACCCTGAAGTGGATGGAGTTTTTACAAAGAAAAATCGCGGTCCGGGTGAGGACTCCAGCGGATAGCCGGGAGGCTGGCCTGCCCTGAAAGAAAATTTCTCGCGAAAAATCCACGCATTCTTTGTTTTGAAATAATCTTCACCAACAAAAACTGAAGTGAGTTTGAAAATGCAATTCCCGGTTTTGTAATCGAATATCCTTTCCTTTGCAAGCCGGCCTCAAACATGTTTTTCATTCTTTCCAAAACATTAATGCATTTGCTTTTACCCATCATATGGGTTTTGGTTTTGCTGGTTTGGAGTTTATTGACCCGAAGAAAAAGGGTTAGAAGGATACTTCAATCTGCTTTGCTGGTTTGCCTTTTGGTTTTTAGCAACGACTGGCTGGTAACCCGCTTATACGGACTTTGGGAATTCCCTGTGGTTCCTATAGAACAAGTAAAAGGGACCTATGACGTGGCGGTGGTTCTGGGTGGATTTACCGACCTGACCAAACAGCCCCGCGACAGGGTGTATCTGAGTCAGGGCGCCGACCGACTGATGCACGCCCTTTACCTTTACCGGCTGGGTAAGGTCCGGAAAATTCTGGGCTCAGGAGGGTCGGGAATTGTCGATTTTCACGATGCCATGGAAGCCGAGCGAATACGCTCTGTTTTGCTTACCTGCCACATGGATCCCAAAGACATCTTAATGGAAACTCAGGCACGCAATACGCATGAAAATGCCTTGTTCACTACTAAAATTTTGCGAAAACAAATGCCCAATGCCAGGGTTTTGGTTTTTACTTCTGCATTTCATTGCCGCCGGGCAAAAGCCTGTTTTGAAAAGCAAGGTATGCAAGTGGATATGTTTCCTGTTGATTTCAGATATGGTGATGCCAGCTTTAATGCAGAAAAGGCCCTCATTCCGAGTGAAAAAGCCTGGGATAAATGGGCGCTGCTCATCCATGAGGTGGCTGGATATCTGATTTACCGGATTGCAGGATTTGCCTGATCGTTTTTCTTTTTTGTTTTGAATCAAACCAAACTCACCCAAAAAGAACTGCTGCTTTTGCTTTGCCTTGCAGCAATCAACTTTACGCACATCATGGACTTTATGATCATGATGCCCATGGCGCCTCAGCTGATGCGTAAACTCCATATCCTTCCGGATCAATTCAGTTTGCTTGT